>JALEGE010000099.1 GCA_022760335.1 Hyphomonadaceae bacterium | reverse complement strand
TGGAGGCAACAAAGTCTCCGTTCCAGTCGGTCTCCATCACGGTGTGCGTGGCGCCGATCTTGTAGAGCACTTCCCGGTAGGGGTAATTGTGATAGGCCTCGTCGCTGCCCAGCGCCTCGCGCAGGGCGCGCATGGATGCCAGGGTGTCATTATTGGAATAGTTGAACCGCGTGCCAGGCGTGGCGTCGAGTTGTGCTGTGATAGCCTCGTCGACCACGCGCGCACCGCCAAAGTAAAGCGCATCGGTGCGCGAGCCCTTCTCCCCTGTCATCAGCCCGCTGGACATGTGGAGCAGGTTGGCGAGCGTGATGTTTCTGCGCGGATCGGCACCATGGCTCCAGGCCTCCAGCAAGGCCGTGCTGTTCGGCCCCAGAATGGAATCGCCTGCGGCTGCGCCGAGAATGGTCGTCGTGATCGACTTTGCCACAGACCAAGTGCGCTGAGACGTCTCGGCATCGATCCCCCGGGCATATTGTTCAGCGACAATCTCTCCCCTGCGCACGATCAGAACGGCGCTGGTCTGGGTGCCCTCACCATAGGTCTGGCCGTCAAAGGCGAAGGAGATCGGGGCGGCCAGCCGGTCTGAGATATGCACCGGAAAGGTAATCTGCACATTGGCACCAATAGTGGAGCCGCGATCAGACCCCGTGGGCAGTTGCGGGCCGACAAAACGCGGAAGGAAGCGCGCGGCTTCCGGCCCCGCGCCGATCGGCAACTGGCTACAGCCAAAGCCCTCATGATAAGCCGCGATACGCGGCGCCGCTCCCGGCGCGTAGCTGACGCTGACCGTCTTGGCCGTTTCATCAATATTCGCCGGTGGCAGGCCGGCCATGGCCTCGCGATAGTCCGGATAAATCCCAGTCAGCTCGTTTGACTGGATTTCCGCCAATGTCTGGCTGGCATTGAACGTGGCCGAGCAGGTAAACGCCGCCTTGTATCCCGCGACCAGGGCATCATGGCCGGGTTCAGCATTGGCCGGCACACTCGCCAGCAGGCCGGCGGCAAGGACAGTCAGGGCAAGGCGCATGGGTACGACTCCGGTCGTCTCGGTTGCTGCACCCCTGCCCTTTGGACCGGGCGAAATTGCGGCCTTCTTGAAAAATGTGCAAGCCCTCCGGCTCGAAGAGGTGTGCCAAACCTGTCAAATGGCGGCTGGGCACGCCATATCAGCTCACATGTTGCGCCCCGATCTCTTGCTGACGCCCACGCCAGCGGGCCTTTATTGCCCACCCGGCGATTTCTATATCGACCCGGTGCGCAAGGCGGTGGACCGGGCGGTGATCACCCATGGCCATGCCGACCATGCCCGCGCCGGCCATGGCAAGGTGCTGGCCACACCGGAAACCTTGAAGATCATGGCCGCGCGCTATGGGGAGCATTTCGCCGGCAGCATGCAGGCCATGCCCTATGGCGCACATGTGGAAATCAATGGCGTTCGGGTTTCCTTCGCCCCTGCCGGCCATGTGCTGGGCTCAGCCCAGGCGATTGTCGATTATCGCGGCTTGCGCATGGTCTGTACCGGCGATTTCAAGCGCCGCCATGACCCGACCTGCGCGCCTTTCGAAGTGGTGCCTGGGACCCATGTCTTCATTTCCGAGGCGACTTTCGCCCTGCCGGTTTTCACCCATCCTGATACGGATGGCGAAATCACCAAATTGCTGGACAGCGTGAAGGCCTTTCCCGAGCGCACGCATCTGGTCGGGGTCTATTCCCTCGGCAAGGCCCAACGCGTGATCCGGTTGATCCGCCAGGCCGGCTATGACGCCCCACTGTATATCCATGGCGCACTGGAAAAGCTCTGTACCCTTTATGAAGCTGAGGGGATAGCGCTGGGCGAATTGCTGCCGGCCACGCTCGGCAAGGGCAAACGCGGGGCCGATCCACGCTTTGCCGGCCAGATCGTGCTTGGTCCGCCTTCGGCTTTCACCGATACTTGGTCGCGACGCTTTCCCGATCCGCTGCTTGCCTTTGCCAGCGGCTGGATGCGGGTGCGCCAACGCGCGAAACAACGCGGCGTT
This sequence comes from Hyphomonadaceae bacterium, assembly GCA_022760335.1. Taxonomy (GTDB): domain Bacteria; phylum Pseudomonadota; class Alphaproteobacteria; order Caulobacterales; family Hyphomonadaceae; genus UBA5336. Next base: position 1,253 of record JALEGE010000099.1, on the reverse strand, counting down.
GAGCTGCCCCTGATCATTTCCGATCATGCCGATTGGCGCGAACTGACCCAGACTGTGGAGGATGTCGCCCCGGAAGAACTTTGGGTCACCCATGGCCGCGAGGATGCGCTTTGCCGCTGGGCTGAACTGCGCGGCCAGAAGGCCCGTCCCTTACGTCTGGTGGGATATGAGGAGGAAGGGGATTGAGCCGGACGCCCGCGCCGGGTTACGCTGCAATTCAATGGGGTGGACAATCTAGGGTGACGCGCATGCAAACGGTAGTGAAGGTCCTGGTCGCACTGGGCCTGGCCATGTTGGCCAGTTGTGATGCGGTTAAGATGCCCGGAATTGGCCCGGAGGAAGACCCGGACTCGGCATCCCCCACAACAACCACACCGGAAGATCCGGACGCCACCACGCTCGAACCAATCACGCTGCAGCCCATCGCCAGCCTTGCAGAGATCAACGCCGCCACTTGCGGCCTGCCGGAAGAGGCAGCGCCGACCCTGACAATCGCGCAACTCAATGCCCCGGCAGGCGATACGCCTCGCCCGGAAGCGCTGCTGCAAAGCCAAGTGGCGGGCGCCGCGGCGATTGTCTCCTCACTCGACCTCTTTCCCGGCATTGTGAAAATGGAGCCCATACAGTTCCGTGAAAATGGCGACATCGCCTCGGGACATTGCGGCGCAACGCGGATTTCGGAGAACTGGTTCCTGACCGCCGCCCACTGCATCGACCAGGGCTATGATGAGATCCGCTTCATCGCCGGCACGACCAATCTGCGCCAGACTGATTCCGCGCAAATCTTCAATGCCGATGCCGCGATCTGCCATGGCGGCTATCGCGGCCAGGATACAGACATGATCAATGACCTCGCCCTGGTTCATGTTTCCGACGAAACGCTGCCGGCGATCCGCACCCTGCCCGTGGCCAGCTATGGCGCACCGGAGGAGGTGTTCAGCCAGGACAATTACGCCCAGCCCGTAATGGCTGGCTGGGGCACGACGCGCTACGGCGCGCTGCCCTCTGATCAGCTCTTGTCCGCACCGCTCAACCTTGTCAGCGCCAGCCCCGGCGTGATCGTGGTGGAAAGCGCCGATGGGCAAGGCCCGTGTGAAGGCGATAGTGGCGGGCCGCTCTATGTCACCGAGGAAGATGGCCAGCGCCGGGTTGTTGGCGTCTTGTCGAATGTGCTGAGCGCGCAAGGTGAACCGCCTTGTTCGGGGCTCTATCGCGGGCGCTATACAAATGTGGCGGGCTATGTGGACTGGATT
>JALEGE010000098.1 GCA_022760335.1 Hyphomonadaceae bacterium | reverse complement strand
GATTGATCACCGCGCGGCCAGCCTCGGCCCATTCAGCCACGCGGCCGCGGGGATTGGGCGCAATAATGGTCATGCGCGCGCCGGGATTGGCCGCGAGCCACCCTTGCGCAATCGCACCACCCATATTGCCAGCGCCAAACAGAACGAAATCGGCGTCGGACATGGGATCAGTCCTTTTGATTTTCAGGTGGCGTCAGGCCTCGCCAAGGGTTTCGAACATCACCGCATCCATGGCTTCGCGCGGCGACTTGCCGGCCCAGACCAGGAAGTTGAAGGCCGGCACGAACCGGTCGCAACTGTCGACGGCGGCAGCCATCAGCGAGCGAATTTCGCCTAACGTTGGCGTGTCGCGGTCAAGCATGGGCAGGGCGTGGCGGAAAATGATCACGCCCTCTTCTGACCAATAATCGAAATGGCCGAGCCACAGACGTTCATTGCAAAGCATGACAAGCTCAGCCAGCGCGGCGCGCTTGCCGGCCTGAGGTTTCACGTCCAGCGTGACGGAAAAATGCAGGGCGGCGGGCTCGCGCCGCAATGCAAACAGCGCGCCCATTTCGCCCCATCGGGTCGGGCAGATGCACTGGATGGATTCATCGCCATCTTCGCGCTCATGCTGCCAGCCTGCGGCTTCCAACATGTCCTCGATCAGATCAAGGGCTTCGGTCTCGGTGGTCTGGATATCTGTCTGGCTCAAGCTCATTGCCGTGCCCTTTCGAATCAGTCCGGCTCCCCTTGCCGTATTCTGAGGCTACCATGCGTCGCATGGCCTGCAACATCACGCGGTGGAGTTGTCCACGGGAAATTGGTCGTTAACTGCCTTTTTTGCGCGCTTTTTCGAGTGTATCGACACGTTTTTCGAGCGCCTCAACACGCTCCAGCGCAGCCGTGGCGAGCGCTTTTAGTGCGTCGACCTCATCGCGCCCGGCGAGATCCATGTCTGCAATCAGGCTGCGCACGCGCGATTGCATGGCCGTGCGGGCCTCATCGCCGGCGGCGCGTGCGGCGCCCATGGCACCGGTCATCAGCTCGGCGAGATCGTCCAGCAGGGGCGGCGGTGTGGACATGGCTCTACTCCTTACGTCTTGTGCGGGCCGATGCGCATATCCATGCTTGCACTGACCCGTCAGCCATTGCACATGGGGGCGCAGGTACAAGGGGAAAAGAGCCGATGATGCCATATGCCGCCATGGGGGCTTTGAGCTTTCCGGAATTCAGCCCCGCGATTGTCGAAATCGGCGGTTTTCCCCTGCGCTGGTATGCGCTGGCCTATATAGTCGGCCTGGTACTGGCCTGGCGCTATGCGGTGAGCCTGGTGAAACGTCCGCGCCTGTTCGGCGGCATGAGCCCGGCGACGTCGGAAGATATCGACGATCTGCTGTTCTACGCCACGCTGGGCGTCATTCTTGGCGGGCGGCTTGGCTATATCCTGTTCTATCAGCTCCCCTTCGAACCCGAGCGCGTTGCTGCAGACCCGATGATGCTGCTGCGCGTCTGGGAAGGCGGGATGAGTTTTCATGGCGGCCTGATCGGCGTCGCGCTGGCCCTCTTCTGGGTGGCGCGCAAGCGGGGGGTGAAGCTGCTTGCCATTGGCGACATTGCCGGGGTGGTGACGCCGATTGGCCTCTTTTTCGGGCGGCTGGCGAATTTCATCAATGCCGAGCTGTATGGCCGTCACACCGATGGCGCCATGGGCATGGTGTTTCCCGAGGCCCGCGTCGGCGGTGCGCCCGGCGCTTATGACTGGACCGAGAAGACCTGGATCTATTGCCGCGATGTGCTGGAGGCCGGCCAGCGCGGGCTTTATGGCTGTACGACCGCAGAGATGCCGCGCCACCCCAGCCAGCTTTATGAGGCGGCGCTGGAAGGGCTGATCCCGTTTTTGATCCTCAGTATCGGGGCCTGGTGGTTCGGCTTTCTGAAGCGCCCCGGCCTGGCGGCGGGCCTGTTCCTGATCCTTTATGGCCTTGGCCGCTCCATCGCGGAACAGTTCCGCGAGCCGGACGCCCATATCGGCTTACTGCCCTTCGGCATCACCATGGGTTTCCTGCTTTCGCTACCCATGTGGATCGGCGGGGCCTGGCTGGTCTGGCAGTCGCTGCGCGGAGGCCGGACGCAGCTGGCGAAATGAGCCTTGCCGAACGCCTGAAACACCTGATCCAGACAGATGGGCCGATGCCGCTGTCAACCTGGATGACGCTTTGCCTGCATGATCCGGAAGAAGGCTATTACGCCACACGGCCTGGCCTTGGCCGCGATTTCCGCACCGCGCCGGAAACCAGCCAGGTGTTCGGCGAATTGCTGGGCCTTTGGGCGGTGCACGAGTGGCAGGTGATGGGCATGCCTTCGCCCGTCACCCTGGCCGAGCTTGGCCCCGGCAAGGGCACGCTGATGAAAGATGCCCTGCGCGCCACACGGGGCGCTGCCGAATTTCGCAAGGCGATGGATCTGATACTGGTGGAGGTCAGTCCGGCCCTGCGCGCGGTGCAGGCCGAGGCCCTGTCAGAGGCGGCACCGCGCCATATGGATGACCTTGCCGACCTGCCGGATCAACCAGCCATCATCCTCGCCAATGAATTTCTCGACTGCCTGCCCGCGCGCCATTTCATCAAGACCGGGGAGGCCTGGCATGAGCGCGTGGTCGGCTTGAATGAAGCCGGCGAGTTCAGCTTCGGTCTCGCGGTAGACCGCGCGCCGGATGGGCTCAGTGCGCTGGCCTCAGGCGCGGTCGATATACAGCCGGGCCTGGAGGCGATTGTCGAAACCCTGGCCGCGCGCACCGCGCCGTTCCGTGCGCTGTTCATCGACTATGGTCCCGCCGACACTGCGCCGAGCGATACGCTGAGAGCCTTCCGGGAGGGTGAGCAGGTCGATCCGCTCTCTACGCCCGGCATGGCCGACCTCACTTTGGACGTTGATTTCGGGCGGCTGAAACGCCTCGCAAAAGCCGCCGGACTGGAGGTTGCAGGCCCGACAGCGCAGGGCGCGCTGCTGGGTCAGTTGGGCGTAGAGGCACGAATGCAACAGTTGATCCGCGCCAATCCCGGCAAAGCAGAAGAGATCCATGCCGGGGTGGCTGAACTGGTCGAGCCAGCGAAAATGGGCCTGCGCTTCAAGGCGCTCTGCCTGTCATCGCCCGGCCTGCCGGAGCCGGTGGGGTTTTAGAAAAGACCGGACCCCAGAGATCCGCAGATGCCTGCGCAGGCAGGCATCCATCTCTGAAAGATGCGGGGGGCGCTCCCGGCTGAGATAGCCGGTGATGGACACCTGCCTTCGCAGGTGTCTGCGGCGGTATAGGGCTCTAGACTACAATCACCACCTTGCCCTGGGCGCGGCGCTCCATCAGTTCGGTGATGGCGGCGGGCGCTTCGGCGAGGGGATAGGTGTTGGAGATGTGTGGCTTGATCTTGCCGGCTGTGTACCATTCCATCAGTTCGCGCACATGGCCCTTGTGGCGTTCCGGATCGCGCGCAACGGATGCGCCCCAGAACACGCCCCGCACATCGCAGGATTTGAGTAGGGTGAGGTTCAGCGGAAGTTTCGGGATACCTGCCGGGAAACCGATCACCAGGAAGCGGCCTTCCCAGTTCATCGCGCGCAAGGCTGGCTCGGAATAGTCCCCGCCAACTGCATCATAGATGATGTCGACCCCGCCGCCGCTGACTTCCTTGATCGCGTTGGAAAATTCCTTCTGCTGTGCCCGGTCCAGCGGGCCGCGATCATAGACAAGGCCCTTGTCGGCGCCCTTGGAGAGGCAGAAATCCACCTTCTCCTGGGTCGAGCAGGCCGCGATCACGTCCAGCCCCATGGCCTTGCCAAGTTCCACCGCCGCAATGCCGACACCGCCAGCGGCGCCGAGCACGAGCAGGCTCTCGCCCGGCTTCGGATCGGCGCGGTCCTTCAGGGCATAATGGCTGGTGCCATAGGTCAGGATGAAGGCGGCGGCTTCCTCAAACGGCATCTCGTCGGGGATCGGGATACAGCGGCCGGCCGCGACAGCGATTTCCTCGGCCATGCCGCCCCACCCCGTCGAGCCGATAACCCGGTCGCCAGGCTTCAGGTGCGTGACGCCCTCGCCAACGGATTTAACAATTCCGGACACTTCGCCGCCGGGGGCGAACGGCCTTTCGGGCTTGAATTGATACTGATCCTGGATGATCAGCACGTCAGGATAGTTCACGCCGACGGCTTTGACATCCAGCACGACCTCGCCCTTTCCGGCTTCCGGTGAGGGCATTTCCTCCAGGACCAGCGTTTCGGGCCCGCCGGGCGCTTTAGACAGGATTGCTTTCATGGTGGGCTCCTCCGCATCTGTATGCCTTGTTGAGCGCGACCCTAGCGATTGCCGTGCGCTGCACAAGCTTGACCAAACGGCAATAGGAATATGCGCGCGATGAGTCGGGTCTGGAGTATAGCCATACATGGCGGAGCTGGCCCAATCCGCCAGATCGATTACGGCGCCGCCGAGGCCCATATGGCCGAGACGCTGAAGGCCGCAAGCGAATCTTTGGCCGCCGGTGGTCGCGCTGTCACTGTCGCAGAGCAAGCTGTCATGGCGCTAGAGGAAAGTGGGCACCACATTGCGGGTCGCGGGGCTTCGCCAAACGCACTTGGGCAGTGGGAACTGGATGCGGCGATCATGGATGGCGAAACGCGCAATGCTGGCGCGGTGGCCGCCTTGCGTGGTTTCCGCAGCCCAGTGCGCGCTGCACGCATGGTGATGCTGCACTCTCAGCATGTCATGCTGGTCGGCAAGGGGGCGAGCCACTTCCTGCGCGGGCGGGGGCTTCGGCGGGTTTGGAACCCACGCGACTATTATCGCCCTTCAGTGAAACGCGCAGTAGCGCCCGGCGAGCTTGCTCATGGCACAGTCGGCGCGGTTGTGCTGGATGGAGAGGGAAGGCTGGCGGCGGCGACTTCGACTGGCGGCTTGCTTGGAAAGATGCCGGGCCGGGTCGGCGACACCCCGATCCTCGGTGCCGGGACATGGGCTGATGAGCGGGTCGCGGTCTCTTGCACGGGGCAAGGTGAATTTTTCATGCGCGCGGCGGTGGCCGCGGATGTTTCCGCCCGTGTGCGTTATGGAAAGATGGGGGTGGAGCAGGCGGCAAAGGCCGCGCTGGACGATGTGCATTTTCTTGGCGGAGATGGTGGGCTGATTGCCGTGGATGTGCTCGGTAATGTCACCACACCTTTCCTTTCAGAAAGTATGAAGCGCGGCATCGCCACGTCACGCGGCGTCTTTCATGTGGCGGTGCGGAGATGAGCATGCCGGTTCACGACATGATTTTCTGGATCGTCATCATGGTGGCGCTTTTCATCCTCTTCCTCGGCGCGCAGCTGCGGTTTTTTGGCGGCATGGCGTTGAAGATCTATGTTCAGGACAAATTGAGGCAGGCCAGCCCGGCGGAGGTGCGAGACATCATCCTTGCGGCTGTTGGTGGGCTGCGGGCTCCGCATCCGGAGAAGGCCGAGCATACCGCATTGGTGGATCATCTGCGCGCTGACCATCCTCGCCCCTTGGCGCAGATCCGGCTTGGCCGGCGCATCACCACGCTGATGCCCTTCGTCATCGCCCTGATGCTCGTCGCGCGGCGCTTCTGGCCATTCTAGCGCGTCATGGTCCGCACTCTCCTCGTCCCAACCGCGCCAATGCTGCGAGACTGTTGGGTGGCCCAAGAGGGGGAGAAGGCTGGCGCGTTGAAGCCATTCAGCGCATCAGGGTGACAAAAAAGGAGGGAAACGACCCATGCGTGGATATTTTGCCATCGGGGCGGAAGGCATTTCAAAGCCGATGAATCTCGGCGCGCTGATGCGCACCGCCCATGCCTTCGGGGCCAGTTTCGTATTCTCGGTGGATGCAGAACACAAGGTGCGCGACGCCTATAAGGCCGATACCTCGAAGAGCTTTGAGCATGTGCCGTATTATCAGTGGGATGCAATCTCAGATATGGCTCTGCCCCGCGGCTGCCAGTTGGTTGGCGTGGAGTTGACAGACGATGCTGTCGAGTTGCCGAGCTTTCGCCACCCGCCTGCAGCGGCCTATGTCCTTGGTCGCGAGAAAGGGGATCTCACCCCGGAGATGCTTGCGCGGTGCACCCATGTGGTGAAGATTCCGACCAAGTTCTGCATCAATGTCAGTCTGGCTGGCGCATTGGTGATGTATGACCGGCACATCTCCATGGGAGGGCATGCCCAACGTCCGATCATGCCGGGCGGGCCAAAAGTCTAGACTCGGTTGTTCAATGCGTGAGTCCGGGGCCACCCTCTCCCCCTCCCAACCGCCCCAATTGTTCCAACATTGTAGGGCG
>JALEGE010000097.1 GCA_022760335.1 Hyphomonadaceae bacterium | reverse complement strand
TGCTTGAGGGCATGAGCTTGCGCATCTGGGCAGCCACCCTCTGGATTTTTTCCGAAGAAGCCGGTTAATGAGGCAACATTTTCATGCCAACGGAGTCCCCATGACCGTGAAGACCTGGATCGCCCCCAGCCTGACAGCGCTTGCTTTTGCCCTGGCCGCATGCGGCAGTGGTGCGCCGGAAACCGAAGAAACCGTCACTGATCCTGTTGAAGTGGCGCAAACGCAGGCGTCAAGCTTGCCGGAAATCACCGTCACGTCAGAGGAACTTGAAGGCAATCCCTTTCTGGAAACTTGGGATACGCCCTATGGTGTGCCCCCTTTCGCCGAGATTGAGGATAGCCACTATATGCCCGCGCTGAAGCAGGGCATTCTGGAGGCGCGGGAAGAGGTGGCCGCGATCATCGCCAACTCCGAGGCGCCGACCTTTGAGAATACAATTCTGGCCCTGGAAACGGCGGGGCCCCTCGTCAATAAGGTCGCTTACACCTTCTCCAATATCACCAATACCGATACCAATGACACGCTGCGCGCGCTGGAAGGCGAAGTCTGGCCAATGCTGACGCGCGAAACCGATGCGTTGTATCTCAACCCGGTCCTGTTCGAACGGGTCAAGACCATCCACGACCAGCTGGGCACTCTCGGCCTCGGCGAACAGGAGGCGCGCCTGGTTGAACTGATGTATCGTGATTTCGAGCGGGCTGGTGCTGCGCTGGATGCAGACACCAAGGCACAGATCTCTGACATCAATGCTCAGCTCTCTGCATTGACGACTCAATTTGCTCAAAATCTGCTGGCTTCCACAAAGGCTTTCCGCCTGGAGCTTTCCACGCCGGAAGACATTGCCGGCCTGTCGCAGGATTTCCTGGCGGGTATCCAGGTCGAGGGGGAAGACAAATGGGTGGTGACGCTCGACCGCTCGGTTTTCGAGACCTTTATGACCCAGTCGGAGAACCGCGAGCTGCGTGGCCAGGTCTTTGATGGCTACCGCCTGCGTGCTTCCGAGGGCGAGTATGATAACGGTCCGGTGCTAATCGAGATCGCGCAGCTGCGCGCCAAGCGGGCCGAACTGCTCGGCTATGAAAGCCATGCCGCCTACCAGCTGGAAACGCGTATGGCGCGCACGCCAGCAGGGGCAGAGGAGTTTCTGCTCAGCGTCTGGCGGCCTGGTCTGGAGCGCGCGAAGGAAGAGCGCGCCGACATGCAGGCCATGGTCGGCGATGCCTTCACCATTTCCGGCGAGGACTGGTGGCATTATGCCGAGAAGGTGCGCCAGGCGCGCTATGCCTTCGATGACAATGCGCTCAAGCCGTATTTCGAGCTGAATGCGGTGAAGGCCGGCGCGTTTGAAATGGCCCAGCGTCTGTTCAATATCGAGCTGACCGAAGTTGAGGTCGACGGCTGGAATCCGGTGGTTGTCAGCTATGACGTCACCGACCTGGAAACCGGTGAGCATCTCGGCCTCTTCATGACCGATATGTATGCCCGCGACTCCAAACGGGGTGGGGCCTGGATGAGCACATATCGCGGCGCCAGCGATATTGATGGCGTTTCGACCCGTCCAATCGTCACCAACAATCTCAATCTCACCCAGCCGCCGGCGGGCCAGCCCACGCTGATGCGTTTTGATGAGGTCGAGACCCTGTTCCACGAGTTCGGCCATGGCCTGCACGGCCTGCTGACGCAGATCGACTATGAGCGCTTCTCAGGCGTGGATGGTCCACGTGACTATACCGAATTCCCGGCGCAGATCCTGGAGCATTGGGCAAGCCAGCCGCAAATGCTGGAGATCTATGCCACGCATTATGAGACCGGCGAGGTGATCCCCACCGAACTGATCGACCGGATGAACCAGGCCTCGACTTTCAATCAGGGCTTCAAGACGACCGAGTTCATTGGCGCCTCACTTCTCGACTTGGCTTGGCACAACCTCTCCTATGAAGAGGCCATGGCAATCACGGATGCGCGCGCCTTTGAGCAGGAAACGCTGCAGGCCTATGGCCTCATCGACGAGATTGAGCCGCGCTATCGCTCGAACTATTTCAGTCATATCTTCGCAGGCGGCTATTCGGCTGGATATTATGCCTATCTGTGGTCGGAAATCCTGGATGCTGACGGCTTTTATGCCTTCAAGGAAGCTGGGGATATTTTCGATCCGGAAACCGCCGCGCGCCTGAAGCAGTGGGTGTATGAGTCCGGCGGCCTGCTGCCGGCCGATGAGCTGTACCGCAATTTCCGCGGCTCTGATCCAAGCATCGATCCGTTGCTGGAGATCCGTGGCTTCAAGGAACTGGAAAGCGAGGGCTAGAGTCCTTTAGGTTTTGAAGGAAACACTTGAGATCCGCGAATCCCCGCGAAAGCGGGGATCCATGGACGAAAGAAGCAATCGAGTGCTCCCGGTTGAGAAACTGGTCCATGGACACCTGCTTTCGCAGGTGTCTGCGGAAAGCATAAATTCAGCAAATAGAACACCAACCTCAGGCCGCAGCTGGTGGCGGCATGCTCGACGCGATGGCGTCAGCAACTTCGTCCATAAGGGCCAGGCGCCGGGGTGGCTTTTCGACGATGGAGTGAAACCCTGCCGCCAGGGCGCGGGTCTTCAGGTCAGCGGTGATCACACCGGTCACCATGATGGCCGGCGCGCTGTAGCCGGCCCGGCGCAGTTCGGCGAGCAGTTCCATCCCGTCCATGTCCGGCATCTTGAAGTCGATCAGATAGCAATCGGGCAGCGATTTGTAGGTCGCGGCCAGCGCATCTTTGGCATGGCTGTAGGACGCGACCTGATAGCCGCGTGTGCGCAGGAGGAGGTTCAGCGATTTGCGCACAGGCTCGCTGTCTTCGACAACGACCACCTTTTTCCGCAGGGTCAATCTGGCCTTCAAAGCCATCCGGAACACACCTCAAAACCTATCGCGCCAAGCGTCCATGCGCTCAGCAGGGCGGTGTGTCTGTACGTAGTTTCCCTAGAGTTGGCCGAAATTCTAAAACACTCTTAGTTTTAAGGGAAACAGTTGATACCCGCGAATCCCTGCGAAAGCAGGTATCCATTGACGAAAGACGCTCCAGGCACTCCCGGTTGAGAGAATGGTCCATGGACACCTGCTTTCGCAGGTGTCTGCGGCGTAAAGACGTTTCGATTGAAATTTAAGACGCTTTAAAATTCAGTCAAAGCCGAGCCCGCTGGCAAAGGCGAGGCGCAGGGCGGCGGAGAGGCTGTCGACCTCCAGTTTCTGCATCACATGTGCGCGATGAATCTCGACTGTGCGCGGAGATATGGAGAACCGCTCGGCAATTGCCTTGTTGGTCAATCCTTCGACCAGACCCTTGAGTACATCCTGTTCGCGGTCTGTCAGCGTGGCCAGGCGGCGATGGGCGTCCTTTTCCAATTGCTCGCGTGTCGACCGCTCTTCGACACGGCCAAAGGCGGTGTTAAGAGCCTCCAGAAGTACAGCCTTCTCATAGGGCTTTTCGACAAAATCCGCCGCGCCGGCCTTCATCGCCTGAACCGCAACAGAGACATCGCCATGACCGGTCAGCACGATGACAGGCATGTCGATGCCGCGGGTGTTCAGCTCGGCCAAAACCCCCAGGCCATCCAGTTTCGGCATCTGAACATCCAGAAGGATACAACCCGGTTCGGCGCCATCCACGCTGTCCAGAAAGGCCAGTCCATCAGCATAGGTCTGCACGCGATAGCCGGCCGCGCGCAGCATGAAGCTGGCCGAATGGCGGATCGCTTCATCGTCATCGACAAGGTGAATGAGGGGATGCTCAGTCATCTTCGCTCTCCTGTTCGGCGCGGGGCAAGGTAAAGCAGAAACAGGTTCCGCCCGCCTCCGTGGCCTTGGCGTAGATCGTACCGCCATGGGCTTCAATGATCGTCTGGCAAATCGAGAGGCCAAGGCCCATGCCAGTGGTCTTTGTGCTGGTGAAGGGTTTGAAAAGCTGCGCGGCAATTTCCGGCTCGATGCCGGGGCCATTGTCGCACACTTCCACGGCCACCAGATGCGGCTCCGGGCCGGGCAGGGCGCGCACTTCCGCCATGGCGCCTTCCTTGCCGGACAGCGCCTCAAAGGCGTTGCGCAGCAGGTTGATGACGACTTGCTGCACCTGGATGGGATCGGCGCTGACCCGGTTTACGCTTTCGTCAAAGACGAAGCGAACCTTGACGTTCTCGCTATTGGTTCCAATCCGGGCCAGCGAGACCGCGTCTTCCAGCAAAGGAGCAAGTGCAACGGCGCGCTTGGCAATCTCACCACGCGAGACGAAGTCGCGAAGCTTGCGGACGATCTGGCCGGCGCGCACAGATTGCTTGGCCGCCTCATCCAGCGCTTCGGACACCATGGGCAGCGTATGCGCATCTGGCGTGTCGAGCAGGTCGCGCCCGGCTTCGAGATAATTGGCGATGGCGGTCAACGGCTGGTTCAGTTCATGGGCCAGCGCAGAGGCCATGGTGCCCACGGCACTGAGCCTGGAGAAATGGACCAGTTCGGCCTGCATCTCGCGCATGCGCAGCTCTGATTGCTGCTTTTCCGAGAGGTCGCGCAGGAAGCCGGTATAGATTGAACGCCCGCCGATCTTGGCCTCGCCAATCTTCAGATCGATCGGAAATTCCGTTCCATCGGCGCGGCGAGCCGTCACGACGCGTCCAACCCCGATGATTCGGGCCTCTCCAGTGTCGTGATAGTGCTGCATGTACTGGTGGTGATGGCGGGCATCATGGCCAGTCATCAGGATCGAAACAGGCTGGCCGATAATGTCTTCGGTCTTGTAGCCAAAGAGGTCGCGTGCCGCCCGGCTGAATTGCAGGATCCGGCTGTCCTCGCCGATGATGATCATCGCGTCGGGCACCGATTCCAGAACTGATTCCAGATGTAGCTGCAGGGCCTCAAGACTCTGCATGGGATCAGAGGATGTGGGGCGCGTGCCTGTCATGTCGTCCTGGCCTGAATGCATGGCGTATTGGTATCGCCGCAATCAGAGCTAGGAAAGACGTTCTCAGGCCTCCAGTGCGCGCAAGCGCGCGGGGCGTTGCGTCGCAGCCAACCTGCGCGCGGTGATGAGGCGTGCGGCGCCACCGGCCAGAATCAGGGCGCCGAGCAGCGCCAGACCACAGCCCCAACAATGCCCGTTGAAGGCCAGCAGGCCAGCATCGGACGCGACCGTGTTGGCCGGGCTGCACCAGTAGGCAGCAAAGGGATCGGCGGTTTGGCTGTGGTGCATGGCCTTGGCCGTGCCGGCCGCGAAGGCCAGTGCGCCAAGTGCAAGGGTGGTGATGGTTTTCACGTGGGCACTCCTCTCATTTGAAAGGGCTTTTGCCGCCAAACCACCCACACTGCCTATAGGGGGTTTTGCGTATTCAGAGGCGCGCTGCACGGCGCTAGGAGTTCCGGCACGATCAGGAAAGGGGTGCTTTGCCGTGACTGCTATTGCTTCACCACCGGCCCGCTCGAACACCAGTATCCTCACGGTTGGGGGGCTGCTTGCTGCTGTGTTCCTGTGGTCTTTGTATACGGTCAGCCAGACGACCGACATCATCATGAATGTCCATGCCTGGATCTTCGTTCTGATGACGGGAATCGGCCTAGCCGGCCTGCTCATCTGGGGCGGGTCGGTTCAGGACAAGAACATTTTTGACCAGACCAAATATGAAGACACCATCGTCAAGTTTGGCGTGGCGGTTTCCATGTTCTGGGGGCTTGTCGGCTTTCTGGTGGGCATCGTTATCGCCCTGCAGCTGACCTGGCCGAACCTCTTTTATTTCTCTGAGCTTGGCTGGACCAATTTCGGCCGCCTGCGCCCGCTGCACACCAGTGCGGTGATCTTTGCGTTTGGCGGCAATGTCCTGATCGCCACCAGCTTCTATGTGGTCCAGCGCACCTGCCGTACGCGGCTGGCGGGCGGCATGTGGCCCTGGTTCGTGTTCTGGGGCTACCAGCTCTTCATCCTGATCGCGGCTTCCGGCTATGTGCTGGGCGTCACCCAATCGAAGGAATATGCCGAGCCGGAATGGTATGCCGATCTCTGGCTGACCATTGTCTGGGTGGCCTATCTGCTGGTCTTCCTCGGCACGATCTGGAAACGCAAGGAGCCGCATATCTATGTGGCCAACTGGTTCTACCTCTCCTTCATCGTGACCATTGCGATGCTCCACATCGTCAACAATCTGTCGATGCCGGTGAGCTGGACGGGGACCCGCTCCTACTCGATCTATTCCGGTGTGCAGGACGCGCTGACCCAGTGGTGGTATGGCCACAATGCGGTGGGCTTCTTCCTGACCACCGGCTTCCTCGCGATCATGTACTATTTTATTCCCAAGCGCGCCGACCGGCCGGTCTATTCCTACCGCCTGTCCATCGTGCACTTCTGGTCGCTGATCTTCATCTATATCTGGGCCGGCCCGCACCATCTGCATTACACGGCGCTGCCGCAATGGGCGCAGACGCTGGGCATGACCTTCTCCGTGATGCTGTGGATGCCGAGCTGGGGCGGCATGATCAACGGCGTGATGACCCTGTCGGGGGCGTGGGACAAGCTGCGCACCGACCCGGTGATCCGGATGATGATCGTCTCGCTGGCCTTCTATGGCATGAGCACGTTCGAAGGCCCGCTGATGAGCGTGCGCGCGGTCAACGCCCTGTCGCACTATACCGAATGGGGCATCGGACATGTCCATTCCGGCGCGCTCGGATGGGTGGGATTCATCTCTTTCGGCGCGCTCTACTGCCTGACCCCCTGGCTGTGGAAGCGTCCGGGCCTCTATTCCATCCGCCTGGTGGAATGGCACTTTTGGATCGCGACCATCGGTATCCTCTTCTACATGATCTCCATGTGGTTTGCCGGGATCATGGAAGGCCTGATGTGGCGTGCCTACAATGAGTATGGCTTCCTCGAATATGCCTTCGTTGAAACCGTCGAGGCCAAGCATATCAGCTACATCATCCGCATGCTGGGCGGCCTGATGTATTTCGCCGGCGCCGGCATCATGGCCTACAATCTGGTGCGCACCGCGCTGGGGCACCGGGCCGCGCAATCTGACAATCTCTCCGTGGCGTCGCAGCCGTCTGCTGCGCCGGCCCCGGCTGAATAGGGAGCAAGACGATGGGTCTGATGAACAATCACGGCGTCCTTGAGCGCCACTCCCTCCTCCTCACTGTGGCGATCCTCGTGGTGGTCGCGATCGGGGGGATCATCCAGATGGTGCCGCTCTTCTATATGGAGAACACCATCGAGAAAGTGGACGGTATGCGGCCCTATACGCCGCTGGAGCTCGCCGGACGCGACATCTATATCCGCGAGGGCTGCTATGTCTGCCACTCGCAGATGGTGCGCCCGCTGCGCGACGAGGTCGAGCGCTATGGCCACTACTCGCTGGCGGCAGAGAGCATGTACGACCATCCGTTCCAGTGGGGCTCGAAACGCACCGGGCCGGACCTTGCCCGCGTTGGCGGCAAGTATTCGGTCGAGTGGCAGGTCGATCACCTCATTGATCCCCGCTCGGTGGTGCCGGAATCGGTGATGCCTCCTTACGCCTTCCTGATGGACAATGAGCTGCGCTTCCACGACATCGAGGACAAGCTCACCGCCCAGTCCATGATCGGTGTGCCTTATACGCCCGAAATGATCGAGCATGCCGAGGCAGACCTCATCGCGCAGGTCGATCCGGCGGCCGATTATGACGCCCAGGACGCGCTGATTGCGCGCTATACCGAAGCGTCCGGCCGCGAGGGCACGATCCTGGTGCGCGACTATGATGGCGATCCCGACCGGATCACCGAGATGGATGCCCTTGTGGCCTATCTGCAGATGACCGGAACGCTCGTGGACTTCTCCGTCTACGAAGCCGACGACCTGATGAACCGGCGCTAGGGGAGGACGCGATATGTACGAGTTTTTCTCCAGCTTCGCCCAGACCGGCGGTCTGATCTATTTCGTGGCCTGTTTTGCCGGGGCGCTGGCCTATGCCCTCTGGCCCCGCAATCAGGACACCTTTGACAGGGCAGCGCATATGCCCCTTTCCGACAAGGAGCCCGGCGATGAGTGATCATGACAAAGATGTCGACGCCCATAGCGGCACCGAAACCACTGGCCATGAGTGGGATGGCATCAAGGAGCTGAACACGCCCCTGCCGCGCTGGTGGCTGATCACCTGGTATGTCACGATTGCCTGGGCTGTGGTCTACATGATCCTGATGCCGGCCATTCCGGCCCTGCCGGGCCTCGGCACCAATACGCCCGGTGTTCGCGGCCATTCTGACCGGGTGAATGTGGCCGCGTCGATGGATACCTTGCGTACGGCGCGCCAGGTCGATGCGGTCAAGTTGGTCGACGCCTCGCTGCAGGAGATCGAGACCGATCGCGACCTGCAACAGTTTGCCATGGCGATGGGCGAATCTGCCTTCGGCGACAATTGTGCGACTTGTCATGGTGCAGGCGGACGGGGCGCCAAGGGTTATCCCGTGCTGGCCGATGATGTCTGGCTATGGGATGGTACATTGGATGGTATTGAGTACACACTCCGTCACGGCATCCGCCATAGTGAAGACCCCGAGACCCGGTTCTCCGAAATGCCGGCCTATGGCCAGATGGCAATGCTCGACCGTCATCAGATCAATGATGTGGTGGAGTATGTCATCTCGCTGTCGCATGAGGAGTTTGATGCCGAGGCTGCCGCGCGTGGCGCTGAAACCTTTGAGATTCAGTGCACCAGCTGTCATGGCGTTGACGCCAAGGGTATGCGCGATCTAGGCGCGCCGAACCTGACAGATGCGGACTGGCTTTATGGCGGTGAGCGCGAGGACATTTATGCCACGGTCTTCAACGCCCGCAACTCGCACATGCCGGCCTGGGACGACCGTCTCGACGATGCCACCATCAAGGCGCTGGCGGTTTATGTTCACTCGCTCGGTGGCGGTGAATAGGCCAGGCGTTCGAGACTAGGAACTAGACCCATGGGCAAGGTTGAACTGGATATGCAGAGGGTGCCGAAAAAGCCGGTCCCCCCGCCGCCGCAGGATCTGTATGCCAAGCGCAAGCAGATCTACCCCAAGCTTGCCCATGGGAAATTCCGCTCGCTGAAATGGCTCGTCATGGCCGTGACGCTGGGTGTCTATTACCTGGTGCCATGGATCCGCTGGCCGCGTGGGGCGGGCGCACCGGATCAGGCGGTGCTGGCCGATTTTGCCGGCGAGCGGTTCTATTTCTTCTTCATCGAGATCTGGCCGCAGGAGATCTATTATCTCACCGGCCTTCTGATCATAGCCGCGCTGGGCCTCTTCCTGGTCACCTCGCTCTTTGGCCGGGTCTGGTGCGGCTATACCTGCCCGCAGACGGTCTGGACCGATCTCTTCATCTGGGTCGAGCGCGCCTTTGAGGGCGACCGCGCCGCGCGCATGCGCCTCGACAAGGCCCCGCTGAGCGCGAACAAGCTTTCACGCAAGCTGGGCAAGCATGCCGTCTGGCTGCTCATCTCCTTTGTCACCGGCGGGGCCTTCATCCTCTACTGGCACGATGCGCCAACCATCGCGCGCACCTTCTTTACGGGTGAGGCGCCGCTTTCTGCCTACTGGTTTGCCGGCATCCTGACGCTGACAACCTATTTCCTCGCCGGCACGATGCGCGAGCAGGTCTGCACCTATATGTGCCCCTGGCCACGCATCCAGGGCGCGCTGACCGACGAGCATGCCCTCAACGTCACCTATCGCTTCGCTCGGGGCGAACCGCGCGCGCCGATGCGCAAGGACACAGACTGGTCCACGCGCGGAGACTGCATCGCCTGCAACCAGTGCGTCCAGGTCTGCCCGATGGGGATCGATATCCGCGATGGGGCACAGCTGGAATGCATCCATTGCGCGCTGTGCATCGATGCCTGCGACCAGATGATGGACAAGGTCGGCCGTCCGCGTGGGCTCATCGCCTATGACACCGATGCGGCCATGGACGCGGTCGCCCACGGCCAGAAGCCGAAATACAAGCTGTTGCGCGCGCGCACCGTTCTCTATGCCGCGCTGATGGTATTCATTGCCGGCCTGATGACCTTCGGGCTCAGCACACGCGCCAGTTTCGAGATCAATACGCTCAAGGACCGCTCGCCGCCATTTGTGAGGCTGTCGGATGGCTCGCTGCGCAATGGCTATACGCTGAAACTGGTCAACAAGACCGGCGATGATCGCGAGATGCGCATCGAAACCTCCGGCCTTGCGGGCGCGGGACTGGAGATCATCGGCCTGGAAGCCGAGGGCGAGCCGAATGTCTTCCTGCTGCCTGTGGCGGCCAATGGCGTGGACCGGTTCAAGCTCTATGTCACCGTGCCGCCTGACACGGTCAGACGTCAGGCCCATATTACCTTCACGGTCACCGATACCGAGACCGGGGAGACCTATGCCAACACCGTTTCCTTCAGGGGGCAGTAGCAGATGAGCCTCACCATGACCGATACCGCACCGCGCAAGTCCAGGGAGCTGAAGGGCTGGCATGTCCTGATCATCATGCTCGGCTTTTTCGGTGTCATGTTCGCGGTGAATGGCGTGTTTCTCTACTATGCCATCACCTCGCATCCCGGCGAGCAGGTGGAAAAATCCTATGCCCAGGGTCTGAATTACAATGACCAGCTGGAAGCCCGCGCCCGGCAGGCCGAGCTTGGCTGGACCGGCGCGCTCGGCATCATGGCAGGTGAAAACCAGGTGCCTGTGCTGGTGGCGCAGATTTCGGATGCCGGCGAACAGCCCCTCGGCGGGCTTGACCTATCGGCGAAACTGCACCGTCACTCAACGTCCGATGCCGATGTGCACCTTGCCCTCACCCCATCAATCCGTGGCGAATACTCCGTCAGTCTCGAAGGCCTGCCGGCCGGCGACTATGATGTCATCGTCACGGCCACGCGGGGCGGCGGCGAGGACATCCTGTTCGAAGCCCACAAGCGCCTCTATCTGCCATGAGCGATGTCCTGACAGACCTCGCCGATGCCGGATGCCCGCAGGGGCTCGCGCCCGCCGAGGCGGCGCCGAAGCTCGGCCTGGCAGATCCAGCGCCCTTCGTCACGCGCCACAAGGGCCTCTCGCGCCTTGAGCTGAGCGTGCGCGGGGCGAAGTGCGGTGGGTGCCTGTCAAAAATCGAGAAGGCTGTCAGCGCCCTGCCGGGCATTGCCGAAGCGCGGCTCAACCTCTCCAATGGCCAGATGCGTGTGGCCTGGGAGGGCGATCTCGCTCCGGCGCGCATCACCGCCGCGATTTCCGATCTCGGCTATGGCGTGGCTCCGCTCGACCCCGAGCGCGATGAGGATGAGGCCAGGCGCGAGGAGCGCCGTCTGCTCACCGCCATGGGCGTGGCCGGCTTCGCCGCGGCAAACATCATGCTGCTGTCCATCTCGGTCTGGGCCGGAGCAGGGGAGATGGGCGAGTCCACGCGCCGTATCATGCACATGATCTCCGGCGCGATCGCCATTCCGGTGGTGCTGTTCGCCGGGCAGACCTTCTTCGCCTCGGCCTGGCGCGTGCTGTCCAAGGGCCGCGCAAACATGGATGTGCCGATCTCGCTGGCCGTGCTGCTCGCGCTCGGCGTCAGCATCTGGGAGACCGCGCTCGGCGGCGAGCATGCCTATTTCGATGCCTGCGTGATGCTGCTCTTCTTCCTTTTGATCGGGCGCTTCCTCGATGCGCGCCTGCGCCGGCGCGCCCATGCCGCCGCGACCGATCTCGCCGCGCTACAGGCGCGTTCGGTGACACGTATCAGCGCAAGTGGGCAGGCTGAATCGGTACGTGCGCGCGAAGTGCTGCCGGGTGACATGATCCTCTTGTCGCCCGGCGAGCGCGCCGTTGTCGACATGGATGTGGTCGAGGGCACGACGGAACTCGACGAAAGCCTGGTGAGCGGCGAGAGCACGCCGATCCTGTCGGGGCCCGGCGCGCGCGTCTATGCGGGTGCTGTGGTGCTGGGCAACGCGATCAAGGGCCGCGCCGTCGCCATGGCCGCCGACAGCCTGATGGCCGATATCGGGCGCATGCTGGAAGCGGGCGAACAGCGCCGCTCGACCTATCGCAAGATCGCCGAACGGGCCGTCTCCATCTATGTCCCCGCCGTACACACCATTGCGTTGCTGACATTCATCGGCTGGCTTCTGGCCGGTGTGGGCGTGCGCGAGGCGATCTTCATTGCCTGCTCGACCCTGATCATCACCTGCCCCTGCGCGCTGGCGCTGGCCGCGCCGGTGACGCAGGTGGTGGCTTCCGGGCGTCTCTTCCGGGCCGGCGTGTTCCTGAAATCGGGCGATGCGCTGGAGCGCCTGGCAGGCACGACCCATGTTGTCTTCGACAAGACCGGCACACTCACGCTGGGCGAACCGCAACTCGTGAAAGAGGGCGTTGCGCCCGAAACCCTTGCTGCGGCGGCGCAGCTCGCCCGTGCCAGCCGGCATCCGCTTTCGCGCGCGCTGGTCGCGGCTGAGGGTGCAGGGCCGGTTGCCCGCAATGTTACCGAACATGCCGGGCTCGGCCTTGAGGGCGAAGTGGACGGCGTCACGGCGCGGCTCGGCTCGGCCGAATGGGTCGGCGCGGACACTGTGGCAAGCGATGGCCCGACACTCTGGTTCAGCCTCGGCGAGGCCGCGCCCATCCAGCTGCGCTTCCGTGACCATATTCAGGAGGATGCCGCCGAGGTGCTCGCCGGCCTGAAGCGCCGTGGCATGGATTTCGAGATCGTCTCAGGTGACACGGCCAGCGCCGTGGCGCGCACCGCCGACGCGCTCGGCATCTCGCAATGGACCGCCGAAGTCTCGCCCAAGGGCAAGGTGGACCGGCTCGAAGCCTTGCGCGCTGAGGGCAAGAAGGTGCTGATGATCGGCGACGGGCTCAACGATGCCGGCGCGCTCTCGCTCGCTCATGCCTCCATGGCGCCGGGCGGGGCGATGGATGTCAGCCAGTCCGCCTCGGACGCGGTCTATTCCGGCAAGGGGCTCGGCGCGATCCTCACCACGCTCGACACCTCGCGCCGTGCACGGTCCATCATGCTGCAGAATTTCGGCCTTGCCGCGCTCTACAATGTCATCGCCGTGCCGATTGCCGTGGCGGGCTTTGCCTCGCCGCTGGTGGCCGCCATTGCCATGTCGGCCTCCTCGCTTATCGTGACGCTCAACGCCCTGCGCCAGAACATGCCCGCAAAGGCCTGAAACATGACCGGCCTCATCTTCCTCATCCCGATTGCGCTCTTCATGGGCCTCATCGGCCTTGTCGCCTTCATCTGGGCGCAGAGATCCGGGCAGTTCGAGGACATGGATGGTGCAGCCTATCGCATCCTGGAAGACGATGAGGACAGACCGCTCTGAAGTGTCACTTCAGCGCTGGACCCTTCCACCCCGGCGCAAAGCGCGCTAACTGCCTGCCGCAATGACTGATCTACATCCCGCCCTTGCCGCTCAGGCCACAGCTCGGACCCTGTCCGAAGCGCTGCCCTATATCCAGCGCTATGCAGGCAAGACCGTGGTCATCAAGTATGGCGGCCATGCCATGGTGGATGAGACTCTCTCGGCTATCTTTGCGCGGGACGTGGTGTTGCTCAAACATCTCGGGATCAATCCGATCATCGTACATGGTGGCGGGCCACAAATCGCAAAACTGCTCGACCGGTTGGATATCAAGTCTGAGTTTCGCGAAGGGCTGCGCGTGACCGATGATGCCACTATGGATGTGGTGGAAATGGTGCTCTCGGGCACCATCAACAAATCCATCGTGCGGGCTATCAACACGGCTGGTGGACGCGCGATCGGCTTGTCTGGATCTGATGGCAGCCTGATCCGCGCGCGAAAGGTGTCACGCACGGTGAAAACGCAGGATAGCGCGCTGGAAGAGGTTGTGGATCTCGGCTATGTCGGAGAGCCGGAGCATGTCGACCCAGCTGTGCTCAACGCGGTTGCCGCTTCATCGGAAGAGATTATCCCGGTGGTCGCACCTGTGGGCGTTGGGCCCGACGGTGAGCGTTACAACATTAATGCGGATACGGCTGCAGGCGCTGTGGCCGAGGCGGTTGGCGCCGAGCGTTTGTTGCTGCTCACCGATGTGGCCGGCGTCATGGACAAGGCCGGTACTCTGCTGCGCGAGTTGCCAGCGAATGCGATTGCCGGGTTGGTTGCGGATGGAACAGCTGTTGGTGGCATGATTCCGAAGCTTGAAACCGCCGCCAAGGCCGTCAATCATGGCGTTGGGGCGGCTGTAATACTGGATGGACGTGCGCCACATGCCCTACTCATGGAATTGTTCACGGAACATGGATCTGGAACGCTGGTCTCTTAAGCTGCTTGGCATTGCTGTGTTTGTGCTTGCGGTCTGGGGGCTTTCCGGGACACCTGCTCAGGCTCAGCAGAACGGTTGGCGCCTATGCAACAAGACCAGCTATATCATCAATGCCGCAGTGGCGCGGCCTGAGGGTCAGGCTGTTGTTGTTGAGGGTTGGACCAAGCTGCGGCCGGGCACGTGCGAGACCGCACTGAGTGCACCGCTGACGCCCGGTGTGCATTTTATTTACGGTCAATCCTCTGATGCGCATCGCGGTGGTGGGCGCGATTGGGGCGGTGATCGTGAACTCTGCGTTGACCCGACAGGGTCTTTTTCTGTCGAGAGCCCACCAGACTGCGGAGAATTTGGCCTGGATGCGCGGAATTTCCGTCCAGTCCTGATCGAGCGCCGCACCAGCTGGCAGACCACTTTTACCGAAACCAATCAGTACACCACCGCGCAGGCCGAGGCAGCGGGCGTGCAGCGCCTTTTGGAAGATGCCGGAGTGTTCTCTGGCCGTGTCGATGGCCTGCTTGGGCGCGAGACCCGTGCGGCTATTCGTGAGTTTCTCAATTCCCAGGGCCTGGCGGCGGACACGAGCGACACAGACCTGATCGATTTTCTGGAACAATCAGCTATCGAGCGCGCGCGCGAAGTGGGCTTTACCCTGTGTAATCGCACCGACTATCCGATCTGGGGCGCAGTTGCGCGTATGCGTGGGGATGAGTGGGAAAGCCGCGGCTGGTGGCGACTGGAGGCATCGGGCTGCGCACGCGTTATCGACCGCCCACTGAACCAGCGGCAATACTTCGTCTATGGCGAGATGGAACAGGGCGATGGCCGGGTGCGGACCCTCAAGCGGGCGAGTGAGCCTTTCTGCGTCTCACGCGCGAAGTTCGCTATTGCTGGGCGGGAGGAGTGCGAGTCCGCAGCCTATCGCACCGCGCTGTTCACCGAGACAGCCGTGCCGGAAGATCAGAAACTGGTGTTTGAATTCTTCGAGCGAGATTTTGATCGCGCGCGCGACGCACCTGGCGGCTAGGCGCAGGAGACTGGGGAGATGACAGGGCCGCGCAACAAAGACCTGGCGCATGTGACCGACTGGGTCTTTGATCTGGATAATACGCTGTATCCGGCTCACTGCGATCTCTTCGCCGAGATTGATACGCGGATGACGGATTTTGTTGCCCGCTTTTTGCGCATTGATCATGGCCAAGCGCGTGCACTACAGAAACAGTATTATGCCGAGCACGGCACCACACTGAAGGGGCTGATGACCCTGCACGGCATGGCGCCAGCCGAGTTTTTGGCGCATGTCCATGAGGTGGATCTCAGCCCGCTGCCGCAATGCGGGAATCTGCGTGCCGCCATTGCCGCACTGCCGGGGCGGAAGTTTGTCTACACCAATGGATCTCGCCGCCATGCGGAGCGGGTGACGAGCCATATGGGCCTGTCGGATCTTTTCCACGGCATGTCCGGCATTGAGGATGCAGGGTATCATCCCAAGCCTGACCAGCGCTCCTATGATGCCTTTTGCGCGGCCCATGATGTCGCACCTGAGGGGGCGATTTTCTTCGAGGATATGGATCGCAACCTAAAGCCAGCCCATGCCATGGGCTTTACAACTGTGCTCGTGCAATCAGAGAAGGATTGGAGCCACGAGCCCGATGGCGCGCGCCCTGCGGGACTGGGGGATGAACTTGGCGCACATATTCACTATGTGACCGACAATCTGACCAATTTCCTGGCTGCGTGCGTGGCCAACTAGAACAAGACAAGAAGGACAGTTTCATGCCCGAAGCTCTGGCCAGAGTAATTGATGCCGCCTGGGAGCAACGCACCAGCTTTTCCCCGGACACCCAAGGAGAGGTGCGCGAAAGTGTCGATGCAGCGTTGGAACTGCTTGACGCTGGCGAGGTGCGTGTCGCGGAGCGGGCCGGCGCGAATGGCGACTGGGTCGTGAACCAGTGGCTGAAAAAGGCCGTGCTGTTGTCCTTTCGCCTGAATGAAAATGTCCTGGTCGAAGGTGGCGTAGGCCATCAAGGCACCTGGTGGGACAAGGTGCCGTCCAAGTTCGAGGACTGGCGCGCCGAAGAGTTCAAGGCGGCCGGCTTTCGCGCGGTGCCGCCGGCGGCGGTACGGCGCGGGGCCTATGTCGCGCCCAATGCTGTGCTGATGCCGTCCTATGTGAATATCGGCGCCTATGTGGATAGCGGCACAATGGTGGACACCTGGGCAACAGTCGGCTCGTGCGCGCAGATTGGCAAGAATGTACACATTTCCGGAGGTGTTGGCATTGGCGGTGTGCTGGAGCCGGTGCAGGCCAATCCTGTTATCATCGAGGACAATTGCTTCATCGGCGCGCGCTCGGAAGTGGCCGAAGGCGTGATCGTGCGCGAAGGCGCGGTGCTGTCGATGGGGGTTTTCCTCGGCCAGTCGACCAAGATCGTCGACCGTGCCACCGGCACAGTCTATCGCGGCGAGGTACCCGCCTATTCCGTCGTCGTGCCGGGTACATTGCCTGATCCCAAAGGCGGTCCAAGCCTGGCTTGCGCTGTGATTGTGAAAACCGTGGATGAGCAGACGCGGTCGAAGACCGGCGTCAACGAATTGCTGCGCGAAGCCGTCGATTAACGTCTCGCTAACCTGTTGGCATGGGGCTTGCCTTGGCCCCATGTCATGCAGGGTGATGATGAGACAGATATGGCGCGTCGGCGCCGCTGGGCAGGGGCCGCGCTCGCGAGCGTCATTGCCTATGTGATGGGGCAGGCCTTCGCCTACAGCCCGATTGAGGTCTATTCACAGGAAGAAATCCTCTCGGCGATGATGTCGCCGTTGGGCATTTCAGACCCCGCCGCTGGCCGCTGATATCGCGCGCATGTTCCGCATCATGAATAGCGGGAAGGAGCCTTCCTCTGTGACGGCCCAGTCCAGCGGCTGATCATGCGATTCCACCGGAACCTCATCCACCAGCTGGCCATGATACGCCAGGGCACATGCAAAGGCGCGGCCCGCTTCGCGCAGGCGAGATAACGTGCGATCGTAATGACCCTGGCCGTATCCCAGGCGATTGCCCATTTGGTCGAAAGCAAGCAGGGGCGTCAGGATCAAGGTCGGCCAAACCTCAGGCGCGCTGGAGCAAGGCTCGCTTAATCCGAAGGGGCGCCGCTCCAATGGTTCACCGGGAGACCAGCGCCGATAGGTCATGGAGCCATCTTCTTCAATGCGCGGCAGGGAGAGCTCAGCGCCAGCCTTTTCCAGATGCTTCATCAGGGGCAGGGCGTCGATTTCCGAGCCGATGGCGAGATACCCAGCCACCTCTGGCCCATACCGTTCCAAAAGACGCATGGGGAATTTTTCTGCAACATGCTCGCCGGCATCGGGATTTCGTGCGGAAAGTTCCGCCCGCAACTCTTTCATCTCGGCGCGCAAGCCTGCCTTGTCGGTCATGTCATCGCCTTCCTGCTTGAGGCGCGCGGGAGAACAAGCGCAAGGACCGCGCGCGCCGGTGGGTGTGTTTTCACTCCCGTAGACCTAGCAAACTAGGTGGGCGCCAGATGAGACAGGGCCACGGCCCTGCCCAGATTGCCAGCTCCCTAACGGAAAGTAAGGTCCCCGGAGTTGAATGGCCCTGCCGAACGCCGCAGCCCTTGCTGAAGGTGGAAAGTAGTGTGTCTCGCGGGGTTTGATAAGCCCCTGATATGTGAGGATCACTTCACGTCGAACGCCATGAGCAGTGTGCGCTGGCGATCTGAAAAATTATTGTCGGAAATAATCCATACGCGCACAGTCGCGTCATCCTTGCGGACCGCCGCGATCCCCTCGAAATTATCCACGCTGACGCTGGGATCGAGCCGGAACAGCCTGACGGGTGCGGCGGGGGTCTCGCCCGACATGTCGATCGAGAACACGTCAATCGTATTGCCAAACAGCGGATTATAGTCGCGCGCCACGCCGTAAAGCGTCTCGTCCAACACATCGAGGCCGGTGATCTTCAGGCCGCCCTCAAGCGGCAAGCGCGCGATGAGGGTCGCCTTGGAGTCGGAAGACAGCTTGGCAAGCGGGCCGCCCGCATCCGGTGTCTCGATGCCCAGAAGCAGGGTTTCGCCCATCAGGGCCAGGCCTTCCGCGCCGCCATTTTCCTCCAGCCCCTTGCTCATGCCTTCCGGAGGAGAGTTCAGATCGGCCAGAGACACACTGCGGGCCGCAGCGCCGCAGCCTTCCAGGTCGAAGGCGTCCACGCGGTGATTGCGCTCATAGCTGACAAGGGCGAGGCCATCTTCGGTCAGGACCAAGCCTTCGGAATCCTTCATGGACTTGCCGGAGAGAAACTGGCCATCGGCCCCGCGCATATAGGCGATATGGGCGCTGGCGGGGGCGCCGTCTTCCATATTGATCCAGACAAAGGCGCCTTCATCGGTCACGGTGAGGAGGTTTCCGGAAGCGAATATGTCCAAGCCGGAAAGTCCGCCGAAATTGCTATCCGGGCTGGTCAGGTGCCAGCCACCTGCGAAGCTCACATCCGGTTGGGTGGGACCGAGCGGCAGCGCGCCGCCCAGCTCGATCTGCGTGGCGGTGATCTCAAGGCTGGAGGCGCGCTGATAGGCAATACCCTCTGGGCAGGAGGCGGTGTGCAGGGCCGCGCTGGCCTGGCTGAGGGTGAAGGCGGCGCTGGCATCTGGCAGCGGGGCTGGCGGACTGGCGCAGCCGGTGAGAATGGCAAGGGCTGTGAGGGCGGCGGCCAGGCGGGGCAGGGACATCGGGCAGGTCTCCGGAATCAGCTTCGCATCAGCTTAGCTGGCCTCTGCATCCGTCTCATGACACCAGGCCGGCAATCTCCGCGCGCAGTTCCGGCAGGCCGAAGCCTTTTTCCGCGCTGGTGATGCGCACCACCGGATGGGCGGCGGCATGCTTTTTCAGTTTCGCTTCCAGCTTGTCTTTCAACACAGTTGCCTCGCTGGGTTTCACCTTGTCCGCCTTGGTCAACACGATCTGATAGTTCACCGCTGTGGTGTCGAGCAGGTCCATGACCTCCTCATCGGCCTTCATCAGGCCACGTCGGATGTCGACCAGAAGGAAGACCCGGCGCAGGGCCGCACGGCCGCGCAGGTAATCTTTTGTCAGTGCCATCCAGTGGGCAGCCTGGGTCTTTGAGACTTTGGCGTATCCGAAGCCCGGCAGGTCGACCAGCCAGGCC
>JALEGE010000096.1 GCA_022760335.1 Hyphomonadaceae bacterium | reverse complement strand
TTTTGCGTCATGGACGAGCCCTCAATTGGTAGAATGTGCTGGCTATCGCGCAAACTGCCGCGGCGCAAGCAAGTTTTAATCTATAAATATCTTTTTGATATGTTCTTTTGAGCTTTTTTCGCACACCGGAAACTCTCTGCACCCAGGCACACGATATTTATTTATCAAATTGATATTCATATGTCGTGGGCTTGTCTGGGCATGAATGCTGCCCTACTGGCCACTCAACGCTTATGCCCATGCCGATCCGGGACACATTACACCCATGTCGCTACTGCAACTCGTACTCCTATCCCTTGTGCAGGGAATTACAGAATGGCTGCCGATTTCCTCCTCGGCACACCTCATCCTCCTGCCAGACTTGCTCGGCACTGAGGACCAGGGACCGCTGATCGATGCGATGGCGCATTTCGGCACCCTGTTCGCCATGCTGCTCTACTTCCGAAAGGATGTGATGCGCGCCATTACTGGCGGGCTGGAACTTCTCGGCATCGGACGCCAGCCCGGCAACGCCTTGTCGGAGCGCGCGCGCCTTGCCCTTTTCATCCTTATTGCAACGCCTTTCGGCATCGTTGCAGGTCTGGCTTTCGAACTGTCTGGCGAGGCCACGCGGGCCGCCTTGCGCAGCCCAGAGACCATCGCAATGGCGACCATCGTCTTCGCCCTCGCCCTCTGGGCAGCAGATCTTCTGAGCAAGCGCGTCCGCATGCAGGAGGATATGCAGCCGCGCGATGCCATGCTGATCGGCGCATCGCAAATGCTGGCTTTTATTCCCGGCACATCGCGCTCAGGGATCACCATGACCGCCGCACTGGCGCTGGGCTTCAAGCGCACGGAGGCAGCGCGATTTGCCATGCTGGTTGGCGCGCCGCTGATCTTCGCCGTCGGCATGCGCGCGGTGCTGGGGCTTGCCACTGGTGAGGAAGCCGGCGCCAGCCTCAGCGACGGAATGATCGTTGCCGGACTCTCCTTTGTGTCCGGCTATGTCTCGATCTGGGGACTGATGGCCCTGTTGGAACGAATGAGCTTCCTGCCCTTCGTGGTCTACCGCCTGGTTCTGGGTGGCTTCCTGCTGGTCACCAGCCCAGCAGTCGCCTCTCTTTTCACCTGACCCAAGACAGAAAAACGGCGCACGGTTCGACAAAGTAGGGGTGGCCAATCCGTGCGCCGTCCTCACCGCAGCCGCGTCCCTCGCCTGCGTGAGCCCTTGTTTGATTGAGACTATTTGACCGAAACCCGCCCCTAACTGGCTGGTAATCAGGCAAAGTCCGGGCAGTTGATTAACAATGTTTAATGTTTTGGCGTAACGTCTAACGCGGACACGCCTCAAACCTACCCTTCCGCAGGCGAAGCAGGCATGTCCGCACAATCAGGGCTATTGCCCGGGCGGCGTCGCGGCGGGAAAAACACCGAGAATTTTCAGCGACGCGGAAAAGAAGCCGAGCTCCTCCAGCGCCAGTTGCACGGAACGCTCATCGGGATGGCCCTCAATCTCGGCATAAAATTGCGTCGCATGGAACGCGCCCTGGATCTGGTAGCTTTCAAGCTTGGTCATGTTCACGCCATTGGTCGCAAACCCACCCATCGCCTTGTAGAGCGCAGCGGGAATATTGCGCACTTGAAACACAAAGGCCGTCTTGGCCGGCGCATCACCAGCCTCAAAGTCCAGAGCCTCGCGCGCCATGATAACAAAGCGCGTCGTATTGTGCGCCTCATCCTCGATATCCTCGGCCAGGATTTCCAGACCATAGACTTCAGCAGCCAGACGCGGCGCGATTGCGGCGATCGAGCGGTCCTGCAGGTCGCGCACCTGGCGCGCTGCCCCGGCGGTGTCCGCCGCTGTCACTGCCTCAATGCCACGCTCACGCAGAAAGCGCCGGCACTGGCCCAACGCCATGATATGCGAGCGCGCGCCAGAAATCTCCTCCAGCTTCACACCGGGCAGGGCCATCAGCTGGAATCGAATCGGCAGATAGAACTCGCCGATAATGTGCAGGCTGGTCGACGGCAGGAGATGGTGGATGTCGCCAACGCGGCCAGCAATCGTATTGTCAACAGGGATCATGGCCAGATCCGCAGTACCACCCTCCACGGCTGCCAGCGTGTCCTCGAAGGTTGGACAGGCCAGGGGTTCCAGCTCTGGATGGGCCAGATGGCAGGCGATATGGGAGTTTGCTCCCGGCTCGCCCTGATACGCGATTGCTTTCGTCATCGAACTTCCTGCAGGATGCGTCACCACGTCAGTTGTGGCGCGGATGGCGGTGTGCCACCTAAGCGCCTCGAACACCACAAGCGATATGGAAAAACTCCATGGGCGAAATGACTCTCAACAAGATTTTTGGCGCCGGATTGGCCGTGGTCCTGGTGATTCTCGGCTTACTCCAGCTTCCCAGCCTGCTGTTTGCCAGCGGCGCGGAGGGCCACCATGACGACCATCATGGTGAGCATGGCGAACCGCTCTCCCTGAACGAGCAAATCGCTGCGACTTATGCCTATTACATCCCGATTGCTGATGGCGGTTCCGCCGGGCCGGTCGAGCCGGAAGAGGTTTTCGACCTCGGCGCGGCGTTGGCAAGCGCGGATGTTTCGCGCGGGCAAAGCAGCTTCCAGCAAAAATGCGCCTCATGTCACAGCATCGAAGCTGGCGCTGGCAACGGCATTGGCCCGAACCTTTACAATGTGGTCGGCGCGGAAAAGCATCATCTGGATGATTTCCGCTATTCCGGCGCCATGATGGCAGCCGAAGGCAGCTGGACCTATGCCGATCTCAATGACTGGCTGAAATCCCCATCCAGCTATATGAGCGGCACGAGCATGGGTTTTGCCGGCCTGAACCGCGATGGCGAACGCGCCAATGTGATTGCCTATCTCGCTTCGAAAACCGAAGGCGCGCCCGCCTTCCCTGCCCCTCTTCCGGAAGTTACCGAAGAAGAAGGCGAGCTTGTCCCTGAAGTCGAGGATACCAGCCTCCTTGAAGAAGCAGGCGACACCGCTGAAACCATGATCGAAGATGCTGGCGACAGTCTTGAAGACGTATCTGAGACTGTTGAGGACACGGTAGATGAGACTGTCGAGGAAGCCTCCGAGCTTGTTGACGACCATGCGGAAACACATGAAGGCGACGAGCACTAAGGCTCAGCCCCACGAGAAACCATGACACAAAGCCCGGCTCTCATAGGCCGGGCTTTTTCTATGCCGCTTGCGCCTTCTGGCCATCTCTGCCGGCACCATGCCCACCGCCAGGCGCAGCGAGCGGCGCCACCATCGCGCGCAGGAAGGCCATCCCCTCCGCAGTCCGTTCAATGAAGATCGAGCGCAGGTCGCGCTCATCAGCGATGCGTATAACAAAACCCAGCGCCTCCAACCGGTCGAGCGCGCGCGTGACCACCGGCTTTGAGAGATCCAGCGTGCCGGCCAGTCCGCGCACCGTGTGCGGCCCGGTTTCCAGGGCGACATTCATCAGGATGCCAAGTTGGCGCGCCGTCAGATCCGGCGCATCAGATCTGATCGTCGTCTCGGTCGCCGATTTGAGAAAGGCCAGCGCTTCGCGTTCTGACAGGACCATGGATCTCCTCCTCACACTCTCTGTCAGAAGGCTCCAGTGATTTGCCGATTCGGTAAAGGGATCAGCGATAGCGCGCTTGCAGCATGGCCCAACTCGCGCGCAGGCCCGTGGCCGCCGCGCCGGCCGGGCGGCCATATTTGCCCTCCCGCCAGGCCCAGATATCGAAGTGCACCCAGTTCGCAAGGTCAACGAATTCGGCAAGATACACTGCCGCCGTGATCGAGCCGGCCATACGTCCACCGGAATTGGACAGATCGGCAATCGCGCTCGACAGCATTGACTTGTAAGGTCGCCAGAGCGGCATGCGCCAAACCGGTTCTCCACTCGCGCGCGAGCCTGCGATCATGGCATCCGCCAAGTCGTCCTGGTCGGTATAGAAGGGCGCAAGATCCGGCCCCACAGCCACACGTGCCGCTCCGGTCAGGGTGGCGAAATCGATCAGCAGGTCCGGCGAACTCTCACACGCACGCGCCAGGGCATCGCACAGGATCAGCCGCCCCTCGGCATCGGTATTGTCGATCTCGACCTTCAGGCCCTTGCGGGTCGCGAAGACATCGCCTGGCCGGAAGGCATTGGCTGCAATATTGTTCTCCACCGAAGGGATATAGAGCTTCAGGCGCACTGGCAGTTTCGCCTCCATCACCAGCCGTGCCAGCGCGATGGCATGGGCTGCCCCGCCCATATCCTTTTTCATCAGGCGCATATAATCGCCCGTCTTGATGTTCAGCCCGCCCGTATCGAAAGCCACGCCCTTGCCGACCAGGGCAAGCTCGGGATGTTTTGTATCACCCCAGCTCAATTCCATGATACGCGGCGGGCGCATCCCGGCCCGGCCAACAGCATGGATCATCGGGTAATTCTGCTTGAGCAAATCATCTCCGCGCACGGTTTTCAAATCTGCCTTGTGCCCCTTGGCCAGCTCCGCGATCGCCGCCTCGATCCCATCCGGCCCCATATCCTCCGCCGGTGTGTTGACGAGATCACGCAGCAAGCGCACCGCCCCCGCTTCTCGCAGGGCCGCATCGGCCGCCTCTTCGGGCAAAATCAGTCGGGGCGTGGCCGACGGTGCCGCCCTGTAACGATCGAACCGGTAGGCGCCATCATGCCAGCCGGCTGCCGCCCATGCCGCGCTGAAGCCCTCTGGCAGGCGCGCAATGGCATAATCGCCAGCAGGCAGCTGCGCCGAGAGCGCCGCGAGGGCCAAGGCATCTGCCCCGTCGCCGATGCCGAACAGAACATCGCCAATAGCGCCATCCTCGCGCGGGGCGATCACGCGCTGACCAGCCTTGCCCTGAAACCCGGACGCAGCCGCAAAGGTCCCGAGCACACCGCCGGGCGCATCCTGTTTCCAGTCCTCTGCCGTGAAGACATGGATCTGAGCAGGATTGGAAGCCGAAACGGTGAAAGCGGGGTCCATGAAACGCATCCCTGATGGAAAAGTTAAGCTTGCGCGCCAATCCGTTAACCGGTTCTTGACCCGCCTTGCGAGAGAACTGGCCTCTAGAGAGCGTGAGGAGTCGCCAATGTCCAGTATCCGCCGTGTCACTCTGCCATTTGCAGCCGCAGCCATTGCTGTTTTGACCGGATGCGCCAGCGATGGCGAAGCCGAGCTTCAGGCCGGCGCGGAAGTGGCAGATCCGGTCGATCCGGCACGTGTCCCTGCCCGCGCGGAAGACCGCCAGCTGGCCGAGCGGCTGCCCCCGCTTGAGCGGGCAAATTTCTGGGCGCGCGAATACACAAAGACACCGAATGACCTGGACACCGCCCTGCGCTTCGGGAGCGCGCTGCGCGGGATTGGCAGCCATGAACGCGCGGTTGAAGTGATGACCGCGATCGAAGTGGTTCACCCCATGTCTGGCGAAGTGAAACTGCTGAAAGGCCGAGCTCTTTCGACCATGGGGCGCCATACCGAGGCGCGGCGCGCCCTGATGGCGGCGGCCACATTGATGCCAACCAGCGCAGATGCACTCGCGGCACTGGGCCTGTCGAATGACCGGCTGGGTGATCATATCAGCGCGCAGACCGCCTATCGCCAGGCGCTCGCCCTGTCACCAGCACGCGCCTCCACCCTGTCCAATCTGGGCCTGTCGCTGGCGCTGACTGGTGATATCGAGGAAGCTGAACAGGTGTTGCGGGAAGCGGCGGTTCTGGACTCGGAAAACACGCATATCCGTCAAAATCTGGCGCTCGTCCTGGGCCTGCAAGGCCGCTATGACGAGATGATCGCAGCGGCCGGCGATGCCCCGGAAGCGGTCATGCGCGAGAATGTCGAGTTGCTGCGCAAATTGCGCGGCGATGTCGTTGCGGGTACGGCAGGTGACGGCGCGGGCTAAGTTTTTTAAGACACTCTAAGTCTTGGTGGAAACATAAACTCCGCAAATCCCAGCGAAAGCCGTAATCGCTGACACGCCGTATTCTGCGTGCCCTACATTTCCTGGAACTTGATATAGGCTGGACCAAGAACGACCAGGAAGAGGACCGGCAGGAAGAAGACGATCATCGGAACGGTCAGCTTGGCCGGCAGGGACGCAGCTTTCTTCTCAGCCTCGGACATACGCATTTCGCGGTTCTCCTTGGCCATGACGCGCAGGGCATCACCCAGCGGCGTACCGTAGCGCTCGCCCTGGACCAGCGCCATGCAGACCGATTTCACGCCTTCATGGCCGGTCCGCTTGGCGAGGTTCTCATAGGCCATGCGGCGTTCCGGCAGATAAGAGAGTTCTGCTGTGGTCAGGGTCAGTTCCTCGGCCAGTTCGGCGGAAGCCGAGCCGACCTCACTGCCCACCTTGGCGAAGGCCATCTCGATAGACATGCCCGATTCCACGCAGATCAGCATCATGTCGAGCGCGTCCGGGAAGGCCTTCATGATGGATTTCTGGCGCGTCTGCTTCACATTCGAGACATAGAGCGTCGGCGCATAGAAACCGAGCGCCGCGCCAAACAGGATGGCGCCATATTTCTGTATCGAAGCCAGGCCGAAATCATTGACAAAGAAGATATAGAAAAAGGCCAGCAAGGCACCAAGAAAGGGCAACGAGAAGCGGAAGAAATAGAAGGTGGCAATCGGCTTGGGGCCGCGGAAACCGGCCTGGGCCAGTTTCTGCTCCACATTCGGGTCTTCCAGCAGCGTAGCGAGGTTCAGCTTCTTGGTCACATCGGCCATGGCGCCCTTGGCCTCGCGCCGGATTGATTTTTCCTCAAGCCGCGCGCGCGATTGCTTGCGCAATTTCTCCCGCTGGCTGGTCACCGCCTTCAGGCGCGTTTCCAGTTTGTCGCCTTTCAGCAATGGCATGGTCAGCGACATGATGGTGGCAAACATGGCCATACCGGCCAGAGCAGAGGCAATCGTCGGAGCGTTCAGATATGCTTGGGCGAAGCTTTCCATGGATGCGCCTCCCTCAGATCTCGAAATTGATCATGCGGCGCATCACCATGATGCCCACGAACATGAGGCCGGTCGCCATGGCGAGGATCATGTGCCCGGTCGGCTTGATGAACAGCTCCATGATGTAACCGGGCGTGGTGACATAAACCATGGTGCCAACCGCGAAAGGCAGCGAACCGATGATCATGGCCGAGGCCTTGGCTTCCGACGACATGGCCTTGATCTTCTCGCGCATCATCTTGCGCGACCGGATGATGGACGACAGGTTGCCGAGTGCCTCAGAGAGGTTACCACCCGACTTGGACTGGATGTTCAGCACAATGACAAAGAAGTTCACCTCGGACAGCGGGACGCGGCGATAAAATTTGCCCAGCGCCTGCTCGATCGTGTTGCCCATCCTGATATTGTCCGACAACTGACGGAACTCCCCACCCAAAGGCTGCGGGCTTTCACGAGCAATGATCTGCAGACACTCGTTCAGCGGCAAGCCGGACTTCACACCGCGCACGATGATATCGATGGCGTCAGCGAACTGATTGGTCATCTTCTTGTTGCGTCCCTTGGCCAACACGCCAAGCAGCCACCGCGGCAGCCCCATGAAACCGGCAAACCCGGCAGCGACGACTACCGCAAACTGCGACCGGATCTCGATCCCGCTCACAGTCAGGCCATCTGCCCCGGACAGGTATGCCAGTGCCGCCATGGTCACACCGAGCACCGCAGAAATGATCCAGAATGTGGAGACCGGTATTTCCAAACCGGCCTGCTGCAGGCGTGTGCCGATATCGCGCGGCATGATGGAGCGTTTTCTGGCCGCACTCTCATCGCGCAGACTTTCCAGCATTTGCTGTGTCTGGCGGCGGCGGGAATCATTCTTCTCGGTCTTGACGCGCGCGCCCCGGTTTTTTTGCTGACTTTGCAACTGCTTGGCGCGCTTGGCCGCGGAGGACGTCCCATTGCCCGCAAAGGCAAGGCCTACCCCGGCCACCGCCAGGAAAGCGAGGCCAGCAATACCGTAGAGAAGAAGCTCGTTCTGGTCCATTGGCCCCTACTCCAAACTGTCCAGAGCCTTGGCGAGGTCGCGCTCTAGTCCGTAATAGGATGCGCGCTCCCAGAAGCGTGGGCGGCCAATCCCGGTGCCACGATGGGCGCCCTTGATCTTGCCCTTGTCGTCTTCGCCGTCGATTTCATATTTCAGGATGTCCTGCAGGATGATGGTGTCGCCTTCCAGGCCCATCACCTCGGTCACGCACATGATTTTCCGAGAGCCATCGCGCAGACGCGAGGCCTGAACGACCACGTCGATCGAGCCGACAATCATCTCGCGGATGGTTTTCGCCGGCAGCGAGAAGCCACCCATCGTGATCATGGATTCCACACGGGAGAGGGCCTCGCGCGGGGAGTTGGCGTGCAGCGTGCCCATCGAACCATCGTGGCCGGTGTTCATGGCTTGCAGCAGGTCGAACGCTTCGGGGCCACGCACCTCGCCCACGATGATCCGTTCCGGGCGCATCCGCAGACAGTTCTTCACAAGGTCACGCATCGAGACCGCGCCTGAGCCTTCAATATTCGGCGGGCGCGTTTCAAGTCGCACCACATGCGGCTGTTGCAGTTGGAGTTCCGCGGAGTCCTCGCAGGTGATGACCCGCTCGCCCGGCTCGATGAAGCCGGTAAGACAGTTCAGCAGCGTGGTCTTGCCCGAACCCGTACCGCCGGAGATCAGGATATTGCAGCGCGAATGGCCAATAATGCGCAGGATTTCCGCTCCGGACGGCGAGATCGACCCGAAATTGACGAGGTCATTGAGGCGCAGCTTGTCCTTTTTAAACTTCCGGATGGTGAGCGTCGGCCCGTCAATCGCCAGCGGCGGCGCGATCACGTTCACACGCGAGCCATCCAGAAGGCGCGCATCACAGATCGGCGAGCTTTCATCCACGCGCCGGCCCACCTGGGACACGATGCGCTGGCAGATATTCATCAGCTGGGCATTGTCGCGGAAACGAATATTGGTCCGCTCGATCTTGCCGTTCACCTCAATATATGTGGTGTCAGCGCCGTTCACCATGATATCGGCAATATCATCGCGCGCCAGCAAGGGCTCAAGCGGGCCATAGCCGAGCACATCGTTACAGATATCGTCGAGCAGCTGTTCCTGCTCAGAAATCGACATCACGACATTCTTGATCGCGATGATTTCCACGACGATATCGCGGATCTCCTCACGCGCGCTGTCGGCATCCAGCTGGGCGAGCTGGGACAGATCGATGGTGTCGATCAGCGCGTTGAAGATCGTCATCTTCGTGGCGTAATAAGCCTCTGAGCGCTCTTCGATCCGGCGAACGGGCTCGGCCTCTTTCGGCTTGGGTGCGGGCGCGGCGGCCTTGGGGGCTGCGGCCTTGGGCTTCTCCGCTTCAGGTTTTTTCGGCGCAGGCTTGGCGGCCGCCGGTGCCGGACGTGGCGCGGTGGTTGTTGTCGATCCGCCTGAAGATTTCTTACCGAACGCCATTGTTTAAGCTCGTTCCCTATTTGCCCAGCAGCTTGGCCAAAAAGCCCTTGGTCGGCACTTCAACACTCTGGCCGGTGATCAGCGAGGAGAGGTGGTCAATCGCCAGGGATGGCTTCGCCGTTGGGTCTGTCTCGGAAATCATCTGGCCGTTGTTCGACGCCAGCCCGAACAATTGCGGCTCGAAAGGCAAAACGATGGACGGCTCGATACCGATGGCATGGGCGAAATCCTTCACGGGAATTTCCGGGCGCTTGGGGACGCCGGCCATGTTCAGCACCAGACGCGGCTTGGAATCGTTCGGCCGTTGCGACACCAGCTGGTCGATAATATTCTTGCCATTGCGCAGAGACGCAAGGTCGGGTTGGCAAACCACGACCAGCTCATCAGCATTGACCAGGGTTTCGGTCACCCAGGGTGACCAAGTGTGCGGGATATCGAGCACGACATAGGGCGTGTTCCGGCGCACAGTCTCGATCACCTTGGCGTAGGCTTCCGGCGGAATGTCCGGCATGTCGGAAACCGAGGCCGGTGCGGCGAACAGCGAAAGCCGGTCGGTGGCCTTGGCGAGCAGCCGGTTTACAACCGACTCGTCGGCGCGCTCTGGATCGAGCAGGGCATCGACTACAGTCTGCTGCGGATCCTCATTGAAATCCAGTGCCGTGGTGCCGAAGGACACATCCAGATCCATCAGTGTGGTGTTGACCCGCGCATTCTCAGCCATGGACCAGGCCAGATTGTGCGCGATGGTAGAGGCCCC
>JALEGE010000009.1 GCA_022760335.1 Hyphomonadaceae bacterium | reverse complement strand
GCCGATTTTCTTTGCATGT
Source organism: Hyphomonadaceae bacterium (assembly GCA_022760335.1). Lineage (GTDB taxonomy): Bacteria > Pseudomonadota > Alphaproteobacteria > Caulobacterales > Hyphomonadaceae > UBA5336. Next base: position 4,816 of record JALEGE010000009.1, on the reverse strand, counting down.
CCAGCGGATATGTAAAGGAACTTACCAAATTGGTGAGATGAGACGTGCTACTCCGCCGCCCGCTTCAAATCCGGCGCCAGTGCCTCGGCGGTGAGGTCGCGCACCGCGTCTTCCAGCGTCACGATCTCCTGGGCCTTGGAGCCGAAACGGCGCAGGGCCAGCTTCTTCTCCTCGGCCTCGCGCGCGCCGACCACGGCGATGATCGGCACTTTCTGCAGCGAATGCTCGCGGACCTTGTAGTTGATCTTCTCATTGCGAAGATCGGTCTCCACGCGCAGGCCGGCCTTGTGCAGGGCCGCGGCGGCCTCTTCGGCATAGGCGTCTGCCTCTGACGTGATGGTGGCCACCACGACCTGCACGGGCGCGAGCCAGATCGGAAACGCGCCGGCGAACTCCTCGATCAGGATGCCGATAAAGCGTTCCAGAGAGCCCAGGATCGCGCGGTGCAGCATCACCGGGCGCACCTTGTCGCCAGCCTCGTCAATATAGTCCGCGCCGAGGCGTTCTGGCAGCACGAAATCGAGCTGCAGCGTGCCACACTGCCAGACGCGGCCAATGGCGTCGGTGAGCTGGAACTCCAGTTTCGGGCCGTAGAACGCGCCCTCGCCGGGCATGATCTCATAGGGCAGGCCCGTGGCCTTGATGGCCTCTTCCAGATCATGCTCGGCCCGGTCCCACACCGCATCGCTGCCCGCGCGCACATCCGGGCGCGTGGAGAGTTTCACCGCCACTTCGGAGAAGCCGAAATCGTCATACACGCTCTGCAACAGGGCGCAGAACCGCTCGGTTTCGCTGATGATCTGGTCTTCGCGGCAGAAGATGTGCGCGTCATCCTGGGTGAACTGGCGCACGCGCATGATGCCGTGCAGCGCGCCATGGGGCTCGTTGCGGTGGCAACAGCCGAACTCAGCGAGGCGCAAAGGCAGGTCGCGATAGGATTTCTGGCCGGATTTGAACACCTCGACATGGGCCGGGCAGTTCATCGGCTTGATCGCCATCAGCTTGGCATCGGCGGGCACCTTCACATCACCTTCGCCATCGGGCACGAAATCGGGCACCACGAACATGTTCTCGCGGAACTTGCCCCAGTGGCCGGACTTCTCCCACTGGGCACTGTCCATCAGCTGGGGCGTCTTGATTTCGTTATAGCCCTCAGAGCCCAGGCGGCGGCGGATATAGGCCTCCACCTGCAGCCAGACCTGATAGCCTTTCGGGTGCCAGAAGACAGACCCGGCGGCGGCCTCGCCATCCAGGTGAAAGAGATCCAGCTGCGTGGCCAGCTTGCGATGATCGCGCTTTTCCGCCTCTTCGATCCGCGTGAGATAGGCTTTCAGCTCCTTCTCATTGCGCCAGGCGGTGCCATAGATGCGCTGGAGCTGTTCATTCTTGCTGTCCCCGCGCCAATAGGCCCCGGCGAGCTTCATCAGCTTGAACGCCTTGGGCAGCTTGCCGGTGGAGGGCAAATGCGGCCCACGGCAGAGATCCTTCCAGTCATCATGACCGTAAAGCGTGATCGGCTGACCAGGCGGGATGACATCATCAATGATCCGCGCCTTGAACGCCTCGCCGATGGACTTGAAATGCGCGATCGCCTCATCCTTGTCCCAGACCTCGCGGGCGATGGGCAGGTTGGCGTCCACAATCTCGGCCATGCGCTGTTCGATGGCCTCGAAATCATCGCTGGAGAAGGGCTCCTCGCGATGGAAATCGTAATAGAAGCCATCCTCGATCACCGGGCCGATGGTGACCTGCGTGCCGGGGAACAGCTCCTGCACCGCCTGGGCGAGAATATGCGCCGCGTCATGGCGGATCAGCTCCAGCCCATCCTCATCCTTGTCGGTGACGATCTCGACTGCCGCTTCGGCGGGCAGGGCGCGCGTGAGGTCCCACAATTCGCCATCCACGCGGGCGGCGAGGGCTTTCTTGGCGAGCGATTTGGAGATGGACTCGGCAACCGTCAGCGCGCTGGCGCCGTCTTCATAGTCGCGTTTCGAACCATCGGGGAGCGTAACTTGGATCATCGGTCTTGGTCTTTTACATGCGTGCGGACCGCGCGGGGGCGGGCAGATCGGTTTCCAGCTCGCTGGCTTAACTTGAACCGGCCGAAATGCCCACCGCCAAATGCGCCTTGGCCGCAGGGGATGAATTCAGATGTGGCGGAAGAGTTTACGGGCACGCGCGGGGCAAGACCCCAGGCCGGAAGGCCGGATCACGCACCCAGGGAAGTTCGGGTGGTCAGCGCGATGATCTGCGTCGTCAACATGGCAGGGCAGATAGCATGCGAGGTGTTGAGTTTCAATGAAGGGGGATGTGGTGGTGTCGTAAAGCACTTTGAGTTTTGAGGGAAACACTCGAGATTCGCGAATCCCCGTGAAAGCGGGGATCCATGGACAAAAGTAACAGCCAGGTGCTCCCGTTTGAAATGCTTGTCCATGGACACCTGCCTGCGCAGGTGTCTGCGGCGTAAATACGTTTCAAGTGAAACTTAAGCTGTTCGAAAGGCGCACCGTTCTCACCGGAGCGAACAGATGCTGAGGTGGGGCCTATTTAGCCGCGCTCTTTCGGGCCGCCCCAGAAGTACAGCATCAGGCAGGTTGCGACGGTAACAGCGCCGACAATTTGAGAAGGGTCATGGCCCAGCAGCGGGATCTCAAAATATGTCTTGTGAGGGACGAAGGCGGCCCAGACAAAAATCAGGAACGGGATGAGAAGCAGGACGGGATTGTGTTTCATCGTAATTTTCGGGCCGGCAGGGCAAGTTTTCACCGGCCGCTCTCCATGGTGGCTGTTACCATGAAAGGCGCAGAAATCCGGGACACCGGGTCACGGGGCACAAATATGCCGGAGCGATGCACCGCCAAGAAGCCTCCGCCCTCGTCCTTCGTCTCCGCGTGAGGATGAGGGCTCGTGCTGGTCAACCTGAAAGCAGCTTTGTCAGGCGGCGGCGTTAAAGCTCCGATAGGTCCGGTGTTTCTCCCGGTTCGCCGATCCAGGCCTCTTCAAAGAGGTGGTGGGCATAATCGGCTGAGCGTTCATCGCCCTGGGCCGCATAGGTCTCGGAAAGGCCATACAGCGCATAGGCATTGTTCGGGGATTTGATCAGGGTCTTGAAGAATTCCCGCTCGGCCCGGTCGGCCTGGCCATCTTCCAGCAGGAAGGCTGCCAGGGTCTGGCGTGTGGGATAATACCACCAGGTGGGCTCCATATAGGGCAGCTGTTCCTGTGCATCGGTGGCCGCGCCCAGCACATTGATCGCCCCGGTCATGTCGCCCTTGGCGGCGAGGATACGGCCTTGCAGGGTGAGGTCGGCGACCGACATGATCCCGTGCACGGGCACGCCATAAAGGTCATACATCTCTGATCCGGGGGCGCTCTGAAGGGCGGAGAGTTTTGAATTTTCCTGTTCGGCGAGAGCGAGTTCCCCCTGCCGAACGAACACCGCGCCGCGCGCATAGTGCCAGGCCGTGCGCAGGAAGAGATGCGCCTCGGGGGGCTCGGGCAGGTCGAGCACCGCGTCATCGCTGCCAAATTGCAGGGCGGTGAAGATTGTCGAGGCCGCGACATGCTCGCCGAACGGATTGGGCGCCTCAGGCGGGAACTGGGCGAGCTGCCTCAGTTTTTCCGCCATTGTGAGCGCGGTTGCCGCGTCGCCACCAAGCTGGGCATTGGTCACAAGGAAATGGACATTGTGCGGGTAATAGACCTGCGCATAAGAAGCGGCGTTCGTGCTGCCGGCAATATAGGCTTCGTCGGCGGCGACGGCGGCGATGTTCGCCACATGGGATTTCTGCCACTGGCCGAGCCGCAAATAGATATGCGAGGGCATGTGAACCAGGTGGCCGACACCGAGTGATTGTTCGGCCAGACGGTCAGCAAAGCTTTCGGCCCGGAAGGGATCGACCGAGGCTTCGGTGGCATGAATGTAGAGATGGATGGCCGGGGCAAAATCCGGATCGATCTCCAGCGCGGCCTCAAGCATTTCGACGGTTCTCGCGGTCCGGCCCTTGGGTTCGCGGGCGCTGGCTTCCCAATAGTCCCATGGCTGGGTGTCGAGATTTGCCTCGGCGGCAAGCGCCAGGATGAACTTGTCGTCTGGATAGCTGCGTGCGACGCCGTCCATGGCCTCGGCATAGGCCTCGGCGTTTTCCGCCACGCTGGCATCGTCTGCGAAGCCATAGCGCACGCTGAGCGTCTGTATCAGCGCGGCTTCCTTTGCGGAGATGCCGCCCGTGCGTTCAAGCGCAGCTTCGGCGGCAACCAGCCCGGCGGCGCCGCGAGACGGGTCATAGGGCGCGTTGATATTGCTCCCGAAGGACAGCCCTTCGCCCCAATAGCACATGGCGCAATCGGGATCGTAATTCTGGGCCTTCCGGAAGGCCGCGATTGCCTCATCATGATTGAAGTTCGCCATATGGGCGAGGCCTGTGTCGAACCAGATTTGGGCCGCGTCGCTCTGCGTTGTAATCGGATAGTGGAAGTGCGCGATGACCGCATCGGGGAGGACAAAGGGGGCATCAAAATCGAAACTGCTGGCCGTGGCGGCCACGGCTTCGCGATCCGGTGTGAGCACCTGTTTCGGCGGACTGCTGCACTGGTTTTGCGACAGGATCACGGGATCGATGAAGGGCGGCGTTTCAGGCTCGCTTTCCTCAATCTCCCCGGAAACACAGGAAACGGTCACCAGGGCACTCATCGCTGCGCCAATGAACCAAACGCGTGGGATATCCATCATGCATCCTCCTCGCCTGACAGGAGAATGCCGAAAATGAGCGCGGGAGTCCATGTTTCACCGGGCTGGGGACGGGAAAGCGCCCGG
>JALEGE010000008.1 GCA_022760335.1 Hyphomonadaceae bacterium | reverse complement strand
TAGTTGTAATTCCAGTGTCTCTCTGGTGGCTCATCGGCTCCGTAATCGGCTGGGTCTATCGCGGTTTCAAAAATTCCAAGGCCAATCCATGACCCCTCCCACCACCCCACCAAAACCCCGTTGGGCGATCGGGTTTCTTACCGCGCTTGGGCCTGGCCTGTGGCTGGCGGTGTCGGTGTTCCTGATCTGGGATGCCGTCTCGATGATTTCCGGCGGGATGGGCTCGGAGTTCATCCGCTTTTGCGAGGCACAGGTTTATCTCAGCGTGCTGCGCGATGGGCCGTTTATCCTGGCTTATTTCTTCCTTCTGCCCTGGCTCGGCATATTCGCGCTGGCCGCCGGCGCGTTGCTGTTCACGCGCCGGGTCGCGTTCAAGTCGGTTGTGATGGTGCTGATGGCCTCGGTCCTCGCCTGGGGCTTGCCCCTGCTGCTCAGCGTCACGCCGCTCGGCGGAGCCTATGACCGCGCGCTGGTGCGCTGCATCGACGATCAGCGCGAGCAGCAAGCCGACCTCTCCGACATTGTCGCCGACATGGTTGAAGACACCTCCCCTACGCCCCCCGCTGCAACGCCACCCCAGCCCGAACAACCGACCTGGGAAGAGCTGGAGCCCTGGATACGCGCCTGGGCCTACAAGACAGAGCTGACCCGGTTTTGCGACGGCGAGGTGGCCGAGGAAGAAGGCTTCATCGCCACACCTGACGCATGGGCGGGCGAAATCGCCGCGATGAACGCCGAGGTCGCCGCCGAATTCGAAGACGCCGAAGCAGAATATGTCTGCACCCCGGAAATGTTTGAAGAGACAGACCAGCGCGTCGAGGAAGCCGCCATGGCCCTCGGCCGCGCGCAAAACGATACTGAATAGGAGGCGCCTCCAATGGCCAACGACTTCGATCTCATCGTCATCGGCTCCGGCCCCGGCGGCTATGTGGCCGCGATCCGCGCCAGCCAGCTGGGCATGAAAACCGCGATTGTCGAGCGCGATGCGCTGGGTGGCATCTGCCTCAACTGGGGGTGTATCCCCACCAAAGCGCTCCTGCGCTCGGCCGAAGTGCTGCGCAATGCCAAACACGCCGAGGCCTATGGCCTGAAAATCGAGAGTGCCGAGCCGGACCTTGAGGCCATCGTGAAGCGCTCGCGCGGCGTGGCGGCGCAACTTTCCGGCGGGGTGAAGCACCTGATGAAGAAGAACAAGATCACCGTGATCGAGGGCACCGCGCGGCTGGAGAAGGGCTCGCCCGCCCCGAAAGTGATCGTGAAAGACAAGGATGGCAAGGACGCACCCTACCAGGCCGCGCATGTCATCCTCGCCACCGGCGCCCGCGCCCGCGCCATCCCACAGGCGGGACTGGAGCCGGATGGCGACAAGATCTGGACCTATCGCGAGGCCATGGTGCCGGATGCCCTGCCGAAAAAGCTCCTCGTCATCGGGTCCGGCGCCATCGGGATCGAATTCGCGAGCTTTTACAATGAGCTCGGCAGCGAGGTGACGGTGGTCGAAGTGCTCGACCGCATCCTGCCGGTCGAAGACGAGGAGATTTCCAAGGCCGCGCGCAAACAGTTCGAAAAACAGGGCCTGAAAATTCTCACCGGCGCACAGGTGAAGGGGCTGGAAAAACTCAAGACCAAGGTGAAGGCCACGGTGGAAACCGGCGGCAAATCCGAGACAATCGATGCCGACCGGGTGATCCTCGCGGTCGGCATTGTCGGCAATGTGGAAAATCTCGGCCTGGAGGCGCTCGGTGTGGAAGTCGACCGGACGCATGTCAAAGTGGACGGCTTCGGGCGCACCGGCGTGCCGGGGCTCTATGCCATTGGCGACCTCACCGGCCCGCCCTGGCTCGCCCACAAGGCCAGCCATGAAGGCGTGATCTGCGTGGAGGGCATCGCCGGGGCAAACGAGGCCCACCCGTTCGACGCCTGGAATGTGCCGGGCTGCACCTATGCCCATCCCCAGGTCGCCAGCGTCGGCCTCACAGAAGCCGCGGCCAAGGCAGCCGGCCATGAGGTGAAGGTCGGCAAGTTCCCCTTCATCGGCAATGGCAAGGCGATTGCGTTAGGAGAGGCCGACGGCATGGTGAAAACCGTGTTCGACGCGAAAACCGGCGAGCTATTGGGCGCCCATATGATCGGCGCGGAAGTCACCGAACTGATCCAGGGCTATGTCATCGCGCGCGAAGCCGAACTCACCGAAGAAGACCTGATGCACACCATCTTCCCGCACCCGACGCTAAGCGAGATGATGCATGAGAGCGTGCTGGATGCGTATGGGCGCGTGGTGCATATGTAAGCCCCGCTTTCGCTGCACGCGCCTCCCCCTCCCCACGGGAGGGGGACCGAGGGGGCGGGGGACCGATACATCGGTCTAGAACACCGGCGCGGAAGAAGCACCGTCACAAAATACCAAGGCGTCGCGCCACCAACCGAATCACCCCCTCCCCATCCAGTGCCAGCTCCGCCGGCACCCGCATCACCTCCCAGCCGGCCTTGCGCAATTCCGCATCGCGCACGCCATCGCGCGCCCGCGCCGCCTCGCTCGCATGGCTTGCCCCATCCACCTCGATCACCAGCCGTGCACGCTGGATCGCGAAATCCACCGTATAGCCCCGGATCGGGTGCTGGCGCCGCACCGGAAAGCCATGCTTGCGGAAACCTCTCAGGGCTTCCCATGCAGCCTGCTCCGGCTTGTTGGCGACCTGGCGCAGTTTCCGGGCACGGTTTATGTGGCGATGGCGGGACATGGGGCGGAGCTTAGCCTGCAACGACGCGCAAGAGGAGAGGCCGCACCCCCGCCCCCTCTATCCCCCTCCCGCAGGGAGGGGGAGGCGCGTGTGGAGAGGTTTGTCTAGCTACAGTGATATCGTGCGGGGTAAATCCAGTCGGGGCTGCGCGTTGATCACGGCCTCGTCGCACCCTGGTTCCCAAGGCAGAAGCCTGTGCCCAACTCCCGGCCAGAAGAGCTGAAAAGCCCTATATGGCGCGGCTTCCGGGACATGTGTGCGCTGATACCAGAGGCCGTAACCGAAATGATCGCTGACAATCCGCGACTCATGAACGGCCCGTGTTTCACACTCATAGCCGTCGAGAGGTTCTGGCCACTTTGCGCCTTGCTCCAGCTTACGACCCGACTTCAACGCCTCGAAGACTTGCCAGATCATATGGTGGCGATGGCTGCTCTTAAGTCCGAAGACAATCACGTTTGGGCAATTCAAGGTCTTCTCGAAGCCAATCGAATAGCTGAAAGGCTGGATGGGATTGGGATCGTCAATCTTCGAGGCTACTGACATTCCGAACCATCCATACTTATCGATGGATTCCAGCAGCTTTCGATCCAGTTCCGCTTCGCGAGCCTTCTTGTCCATCACGCTTCCGCCCCCACCAACGCCCGCGCAAACGCCTCAGCACTAAACGGCTGCAAATCCTCCGCCTTTTCGCCCACGCCGACAAAATGGATCGGCAGGTCGTGTTTGTCGGCGATGGCGACGAGGACACCGCCCTTTGCGGTGCCATCGAGCTTGGTCATGACGAGGCCCGTCACGCCGGCGGTGTGGCGGAAGGCTTCCACTTGTGAGAGCGCATTCTGGCCGACTGTGGCGTCGAGAACGAGGATGACATCATGGGGCGCATCGGGGTCGAGCTTTTGCGTCACGCGGATGATTTTCGCCAGTTCCGCCATGAGTTCGGACTTGTTCTGCAGCCGCCCGGCCGTGTCGACGAGCACGAGGTCCAGCCCCTCGCGCTGGGCGCGCTCGACCGCTTCATAGACGAGCCCCGCCGCGTCCGCGCCGGTGGGCTTTGAGAGCACCGGGATACCCGCCCGCTCGCCCCAGACGGTGAGCTGTTCGATGGCCGCGGCGCGGAAGGTGTCGCCCGCCACCAGCAGGGCCTTCGCGCCCTGCTCGGTCAGTTTCGAGGCGATCTTGCCGATGGTCGTGGTTTTCCCCGAGCCATTCACGCCGACGAACAGCACGATGCGCGGGCGCGGGCCGTCGGCGAAATCCACCACCTGTTCGCGCGGTTTCAGGACGGCGGTGATCTCCTCGGCGAGCGCCGCCTTGATTTCCTCGTCACTGATTTCCTTGTCGAACCGGTCTTTCGCGAGCCCCGCCGTCACGCGCGCGGCAACGCCGGCGCCGAGATCGGACGCGATGAGCAGGTCTTCCAGCTCTTCCAGTGTCTCCTCGTCCAGCTTGCGCTTGGTGAAGACGCTGGTGATGCCTTCGGCGAGGCGCGAGGAGGAGCGCGAGAGGCCGGATGCCATGCGCGAGAAGAAGCCGGGCTTTTTCGTTTCCGCGATGGGATCGGGCTCAGGCACGATCTCGGGTTCGGCGCTCGGCACTTCCCCCCTCTGAGCGGCTTCGCCGCCCACCTCCCCCGTGAACGGGGGAGGATTATAGCGCTGAATCTCCACCACGTGCTCTTCTACTCCCCCCCATGCGGGGGAGGTGGCCTGCGAATGCAGGTCGGAGGGGGGAGCGTCCGGTTCCGCTGGTGGTGGCAATTCGGCTTCGTCTGCCACCGCCTCAACTTCCGTCTCAGCCCCCGGCGGTGCCGCAACTTCCAGAGAATCCTCGGCAGGCGCTGATGGCGTGTCAGTGGGCGCCTCACCTTCTGCGATCAGGGCATCCTGAGCTTCCAGAGCCTTTCCCGCCTCTTCCAGTTCCTTCTTTTTCTTCTTCTTTCCGAACCAGAGGATCATGCGGGCACACCTGTCAGCCGTTCATTGTCGTGGCCGGTAATGTGGAAGCGTGCGGGGCGCCCTGCAACCGGGAGCGGGCCGTTAACGATGTGCAGCGGCGTAAAATCAGGCATGCGCGCGGTTTCGCCACGCTCGACAAGGGCTTCGACCGTCTGGCCGCGTTTACCATCTAGATGGATGATGAGGGCATCGCTGGCCGCTTCGCGCAGGCGCGCGGCGCGGGACT
>JALEGE010000095.1 GCA_022760335.1 Hyphomonadaceae bacterium | reverse complement strand
GCCAGGTCGGCGTGCCGGCCCTGGTTGTGTTCCTCAACAAGGTCGACCAGGTCGATGATGAGGAACTGCTTGAGCTGGTGGAAATGGAAGTGCGCGAACTGCTCGACTCTTATGAGTTCCCGGGCGACGATATTCCGATCGTGGCCGGCTCTGCGCTGGCTGCTGTGGAAGGCCGCGACGAGGCGATCGGCAAGGAGAAGATCCTCGAGCTGATGGCCAATGTGGATGACTATATCCCAACCCCGGAACGTCCGCTGGACAAGCCCTTCCTGATGCCTGTGGAAGACGTGTTCTCGATTTCCGGGCGCGGTACGGTTGTGACCGGCCGTGTGGAAACCGGCATCATCAAGGTCGGCGACGAGATCGAGATTGTCGGTATCCGCGACACCCAGAAGACGACCGTGACGGGCGTGGAAATGTTCCGCAAGCTGCTCGACCAGGGCCAGGCGGGCGACAATATCGGCGCGCTGATCCGCGGCATTGACCGTGAGGGCGTTGAGCGCGGCCAGGTGCTGTGCAAGCCCGGCTCGATCACGCCGCACACCACGTTCGAGGCCGAGGCCTATATCCTGACCAAGGAAGAGGGCGGCCGTCACACGCCGTTCTTCACGAACTACCGCCCGCAATTCTACTTCCGTACGACGGATGTGACCGGTGTGGTCACCCTGCCGGCGGACAAGGAAATGGTCCTGCCGGGCGACAATGTGAAAATGACGGTGGAGCTGATCCAGCCGATCGCCATGGACGAAGGCCTGCGCTTTGCTATCCGCGAAGGCGGCCGCACCGTCGGCGCCGGCGTGGTGTCCAAGATCGAGAAATAAGAGTCGGGGCTATTCAGCCCTGTCCAAAATACCTGAAGGCCGCTCCACCCGGAGCGGCCTTTTTTGTTGGATCCCCGCTACGCTTCGCTTCGCGATGGATCGCGCTCAAGGCTGCGGGCTGGAATGAAGGCAGCCCTGAGCGCGATCCATGTGAGGTGCGAAGCGCCGATACGGGATCAAACAAAATAGCCGGGGCTTTTCTTTTGGGGGGATAAGGGCGATGGAGGATGCGCACATTGCATGGATTAATAGGAGCTTGGGCGATGAAATTGACGAGATTGGTAGCGGTCATGGTGCTCGTCACATTGGCTCATGCGGGAAAGAGCTTTGCCGAAAGACGTGATGACGCAGAATGCATTGCAAACGCAATGTATTCAAAGGCTGTTGTTGATGAGATGTTTGGTTCAGTCGGTGAACTTATGGTCCCGCTGTTGATGGGCGAAATGCAACGCAATGGCGGCGAGTTGAGCGAGGCTGCCTCGAAAGCGTTTGGAGAAATGCTGCTTAAGGAAATGGCTGAAAGAATGACCTTTCAGGTCACAGAGATGTATGCAGATATCTACGAAGAAGTATTGCCCGCAGATGAACTGGCTTCCTATTGTGCTTTCTTCAGCACAGATACGGGACGAGCCGTCGCCAAAATTCAAGCGAAGCTGATAAGAGAAGCTGCGCTGCGTGGAGAACAACTAGGCTCTGAACTTGCCAGTTCTGCTGTTGAGGGAACAATTCGCGCGGCTCAACAGAATGATTGGCCGGAAGGCACACCAAGAAGCGCCCAACAGGAATTGCAAGCGCTGTTGTTTGAATAGTTCGGGGCGAACCTGGCTTTAACAGCATAGCCCCATTGCAGGGGTGCGGATTTTGATGCAAAACGCCGCTTCGCCTGGCCCTAAAGGGGTATAGCTCAGTTGGTAGAGCATCGGTCTCCAAAACCGAGGGTCGCGGGTTCGAGTCCTGCTGCCCCTGCCAGGCTTCGCAGCCGGTCGCGCAGCGAATTTTTGGTCCGGGGGACCAGAAATAGGCGGAGAAGGCCACGGCAGTGGCTTGTTTGTTTGATCCCCGCTTTGTTGTGGCGATGGATCGTGCTCAGGGTTGAGTCTTTGCCTGATGCCGTATCGCGCTGTTGCCCTCACATGGATCAAGCCCAGAGCTGTTTACGGCGCACTCAGTGCGAGTGAGTCACTTTAAATCGTCCAGGAAGCATCTTGGGTCTCACCCTGCGTCAGGCCTGTGAAGATCTTTTCACTGCCGTGTTTCGCTGCGAAAAAGATAAAAAACACCGGAGGTTCCCCCATGCATCAGATCCAGGCGATGAGCGAAGATCAGGCGGCTATCCAGGATGCGGTGGCGCGCACTTGTGCGGATTTCGATGATGAATACTGGGCCCGTACCGATGAGACCGGCGACTGGCCGGAGGCGTTCTGCGATGCCATGGCCGAAGGCGGCTGGCTCGGCATCGCCTTTCCGGAAGAGTATGGAGGGGCAGGGCTTGGTCTGACTGAAGCGGCGCTGCTGATGCAGACCGTCACGCGCTCGGGCGCGGGCTATTCCGGGGCGTCGGCCATTCATCTCAATATCTTTGGGCCCAAGCCGTTGGAAAAATTCGGCAGCGAGGAGCAGAAGCAGGAAAACCTGCCCAAGATCATCTCAGGTGAGGAGAAGATGTGCTTTGCCGTCACCGAGCCCAATTCCGGCCTCGACACCTCCAGCCTGGAAACCAAGGCCGAGCGGACCAATACCGGCTACACCATCAATGGCCGCAAGATCTGGACGACGGGCGCCCAGCGCGCCGACAAGATCCTGATCATCGCGCGCACCACGCCCAAGGATCAGTGCGCCAAGCCCTATCTTGGCCTGTCCCTCTTCTACACTGATCTCAACCGCGACCGGATCGAGGCCCACCCGATCCCAAAAATGGGCCGCAAGGCCGTTGAATGTAATGCTCTTTTCATAGACGGGCTGGAGGTTCCGAAAGAGCATCTGATCGGTGAGGAAGGTGCGGGCTTCAAATATCTGCTGCAGGGGCTCAATCCCGAGCGCGTGCTGTTCGCCGTTGAGAGTATCGGCCTCGGCTTTGCCGCGCTGGAGAAGGCGGCGACCTATGCCAATGAGCGCGTCGTGTTCGGCCGGCCCATCGGCCAGAATCAGGGCGTCGCGCATCCACTCGCCAAATGCTGGGCGGAGCTGAAGGCGGCTGAACTGCTCGCCTTCAAGGCCGCCTCGCTCTATGACGCGGGCGAAGAGTGTGGGGCAGAGGCCAATTCCGCGAAATATCTCGGCGCCGAGGCCGGCTTCCATGCCTGTGAGGCGGCCGTACTCGCCCATGGCGGCATGGGCTATGCCAAGGAATACCATGTCGAGCGCTATATGCGCGAAGCCATGCTGGCGCGCATCGCCCCCGTCAGCCGTGAGATGATCCTGAACTATATTTCCGAACGCGTGCTGGGCCTGCCGAAAAGCTATTAGGCACGCATGCTCTGCCTGGCGGCAAATGCCACAAGGCCGTCACATTGCGTTAAATGAACAGAAGCTTGTTGCGTGTAGAGATTATCTCAAGAGTAGAGGGCCCATGCAGCGTTACCGTCCCAAAAGTATTTCGATTTTGGCTTTGCTGATCGCCTGGATGGCGCATCGCCTAGCCATGGTGATCTTCATGGACGATCTGGGCGATCCCGGTCTGCCGGCGGCCTGGGCCGTGGTGTTCCAGTTCGACATCGCCATTGGCGTGAGCGCGCCGCTGCTGGCGGCATGGCTGTTTCGCGGCCGCGGGCTGGGTATCTGGACATTGGCCGTAGCCTGGAACGTGTTCGGGCTGGCCTCCTATGTGGCGGCCTTCATCCTCGACAGTGTCGAGCCGTGGACCGCCGCACCGGATGTGCTGACCTGGCTGCGCTACAGCGGCAGTGCGATCCACCTGATCACGCTGATGCTGCTTTCCTCCATGTCCACCCGCATCTACTGCCTGGACCGGCGCTAGAGTCTCTTCAGGTTTAGTGGAATCCTATTTGCGCCGCCCACACCCGCGTAGGCGGGTGTCCATGGAACATTGGTTCAACCGGGAGCGCCTGATTGCGTCTTTAGTCCATGGATCCCCGCTTTCGCGGGGATTGGCGGATCTCAAATGATTCCGACAAAACGAAAACGGTGCTAGCCGCGATTCTGGCGGTTCTCGATCAGATCATTGACCACAGCCGGTTCGGCCAGCGTGGAGGTGTCGCCGAGATTGTCGAAGCTGTTCTCGGCGATCTTGCGCAGGATGCGGCGCATGATCTTGCCCGAGCGCGTTTTCGGCAGGCCGGGGGCGAACTGAATCAGGTCCGGTGAGGCAATCGGGCCAATCTCGGCGCGCACATGTTTCACCAGGTCCTTCTTCAGCGCGTCATCGACCTCCACGCCAGCCCGTACGGTGACATAGGCATAGATGCCCTGTCCCTTGATATCGTGCGGGTATCCGACCACGGCGGCCTCGGCGACGGCGTCATGGGCGACAAGCGCGCTTTCCACTTCGGCTGTGCCCATGCGGTGGCCGGAGACATTGATGACGTCGTCCACGCGGCCGGTAATCCAGATCGCGCCATCCTCATCGCGCCGCGCGCCATCACCGGTGAAATAATTGCCGGGATAGGCGGAAAAATAGGTGTCGATAAAGCGCTGATGGTCGCCATAGACGGTGCGCATCTGGCCGGGCCAGCTGTCGGTGATGACAAGATTGCCCTCGGTGGCGCCTTCCAGCGTGTTGCCCTCGGCGTCGAGGAGTTCCGGCTTGATGCCGAAGAAGGGGTTCATCGCCGCGCCGGGCTTCATCGCGCTGGTGCCGGGCAGGGGCACCATCATCGCGCCGCCGGTTTCGGTCTGCCACCAGGTGTCCACGATCGGGCAGCGGCCTTCGCCGACGACATGGAAATACCATTCCCAGGCTTCCGGATTGATCGGTTCGCCCACTGAGCCGAGCACGCGCAGGGTTTTCCGCGAGGTGGCGTTCACAAAGCTCTCGCCTTCGCGCATCAGGGCGCGGATGGCGGTGGGGGCGGTGTAGAACAGGCTGACCTTGTGCTTGTCGACCACCTGCCAGAAGCGCGAGGCATCCGGATAAGAGGGCACGCCCTCGAACATCAGGCTGGTCGCGCCATTCGCCAGCGGGCCGTAGACAATATAGGTGTGTCCGGTGACCCAACCGACATCGGCGGTGCACCAGTACACATCGTCTTCTTTCAGGTCGAAGACATAGTCGTGGGTGAGGGAGGCCCAGACAAGATAGCCGCCCGTGGTGTGCAGCACGCCTTTGGGCTTTCCGGTCGAGCCAGACGTATAGAGGATGAAGAGCGGGTCCTCGGCGGCCATCGGCTCGGCCGGGCACTCGGCTGAGACATTCGCGCCGATCTCATGCAGCCAGACATCGCGGCCCTCTTTCATGGCCACATCGCCGCCGGTACGCTGGACCACAAGCACCTTGTCGACCTCCACGCCCTCATGATCAAGCGCGGCATCGCAATTGGCCTTCAGTGGCACTTTCCGCGAGCCGCGCAGGCCTTCGTCGGCGGTGATCACGAATTTGGAATCGCAATCCACGATGCGCCCGGCCAGGGCCTCAGGCGAGAAGCCACCGAACACGATGGAATGCACCGCGCCGATACGCGTGCAGGCCAGCATGGCATAGGCGGCCTCCAGGATCATCGGCATATAGATGGTGACGCGGTCGCCCTTCTTCACGCCCATTTCCTTGAGGACATTGGAGAATTTGCACACCGCGCCATGCAGCTGGCGATAGGTCAGCGTGTGGCTCTCATCCGGGCTGTCGCCCTCCCAGATCAACGCCGGCTTGTCGCCGCGCGTTTCCAGGTGCCGGTCGAGGCAATTATAGGAGACATTGAGGATGCCGTCCTCATACCATTTGATGCCGAAATCGCCCTGCTCATAGCTTGTGTTCTTGGCCTTGGTTGGTTTGGTGAACCAGTCCAGGCGATCAGCGCACTCCATCCAGAAGGCGTCAGGCTCATTGATGGAGCGGGCATACATCTCCGCATATTTCTCGGGTGTGAGATTGGCCTGGGCGGCGAAGCCCTCCGGAACCGGTACTGCTGCATTGTCAGTCATGATGTGTCCTCCGCCGTCCATAATATGATTTGCTCCTAGAAAGCGTACTTGGTCGAGAAAGTGAACCGGGCAATTGAGCCATCGGCCCCGCCTTCGGTCTCACGCTGGCCGAACATGATCTCACCGCCCATGGTGACGCGCGGGGCTGGCTCCCAGAGAATGGCGCCGAAGGCACTCTGCACGCTCTCGGTCGCACCGGCCCCAAGGAAGTCCGGATTGTCCGCAAAGAGGCCCGAATAGCCGACATTGAAGCGCGCGGTTTCGCCGAAAGGATGGCGCCAGGCGATGAGGCCCCCATAACTCGGAATGGCTTCCAACTCGCCTGTCATCGGATCAATCGCCGCGCCATTGAAGGCATTCAGGCCGACATAGCGGCCAAGGCCTTCCCCGCCGACCACCGTAAAGCGGATATCGTCTTTCTCGCCGACATTCACGCGCCCTTGTGCCGAGAGACCAAAGCCGAAAGTCTCTTCCTCGATACCGGGCATCTCCAGACGCAGCTGACGCCCGATGGCGGCGAAAGAGACATTGCCGAAATCGCCTTTCCAATTATACCGCGCCACGACATCCGGGATGATGTTCGTATCCGCTTCGATGCGTCCCCCGCCAACAGGCGTCACCGTGGCATTGCCATTCTCCAGAGCGATCTGCCAGTTGCCCATGGTGTAGCGCACCTGAGCCTGGCGGATGAAGACCATGCCATCAGACAACACAAGGAAGCTCGCGCTTTCCGGAATGGCGGAGGTGTTCTGGAAGGTCGACCATTCCTGACCAACAAGCACATTGTCGACGGTCACAAAGGCGCGGCGCAGGCGCGGCGAGAAGCTGGAGGAAACGCGCTCATTGCCTTGCGCAGAACCGAGGAAATCCATCTCGATCCGCCCGCCAACCTTGTGACCACCCATATCCGTATTGGCCGTAACGAAGAAACGGGAAGCTTCGGCGGTGAGATCCGTTGTCGTGGTGCTGTCTCCACCAATCGGTGTCGCGCCCGGAATGTAGAAATCGCGTGCGATGGACCCGCCACCAAAGCCACCATCGGAAAGCTCGGTGACATGGGCATCGACATCGACAAAGCCGCCAATCTTGAAGGTGGTGTCGCCGACCGTGAACCCATCGCCAGACGCAGAAGGCGCGGCCTCCACCGCAGCCGTGGCGACCTCTTCCAGGCGCACAATGTCTGCATCCGTGGCCGCCGTTTCCGCGGCAAGCTCAGCCTTCAGTTCAGCCACCATGGCTTCAAGCGCAGCGAGACGGGCTTCCAGCTCGCTATCCTGGGCCTGCGCGGCGGCCGGCCAGAGAAGCGCTGAAACGGCGCACGACAATAGGGCGGTTTTGATGCGGTGGCTCATTTGGATACTCCCCTTGTTTTTATGGGTTGAAGTATCCGCGCAGACTTGATGGGCCGCCATTAGCCATTGGGCCTAAGACCAAGGTGCTAAGACCAATGTCTGATGACTTGCTCTCGACTTGGCTGAAGAGAGGCGTATCCTGTGCAGGCGAGGCGGAATCAGACCGGCTGACCGGCAGCTCCG
>JALEGE010000094.1 GCA_022760335.1 Hyphomonadaceae bacterium | reverse complement strand
TCTTTCCTGGCCCCTGCCGGGGCATTCAAAACCTAAAATCGATCCCCGGATCGATTTTTTCACCGCTGCGCGCTGAACCGGTTTTGAATGGTGCGGATGAGAGGACTCGAACCTCCACGCCTCGCGGCGCTGGAACCTAAATCCAGTGCGTCTACCAATTCCGCCACATCCGCACGCTGGTAGAGGGCGGGAGATACGCCGCGTTTCTCAGAAACTCAAGCGCTGGCGCTGAGCAGGCTGCGCAAGATGGCCGGCACCATGCCTGGCAGGTCTGTCGCCACCAGGCCGGGGCCAAAGCGGCGACCGGCATCGCCATGCATCCACGCCCCGGCGCAGGCCGCGTCGAATGCATCCATGCCCTGTGCCATCAAACCCGCGATGAGCCCCGCCAGCACATCGCCACTGCCCGCCGTGGCAAGCCAAGGCGCGGCATGCACATTCACGGCGGAAAATCCGTCCGGTGAGGCGATCACCGTGTCAGGCCCCTTCAGCAACACCACACAGCCAGCCATCTCTGCCGCCATGCGCGCGGCCTCGATCCGGTTGGCGGCGCGCGTCTCCAGATCCCCAAACAGGCGGCGGAACTCGCCCGGATGCGGCGTGAGAACATCTTCCGGGCGCAAGAGATCAAACAGCTCTCCGGGATCTTCCTGGAAAACGGTGAGCGCATCGGCATCCAGTACGGCGCGCGCAGGCGCGGCAAGCACGGCAAAGACATTCTCGCGCGTCTCATCGCTGACCCCGGCGGCCGGGCCGATCACCACGGCATCGGCCTCCTCGGCTTCGGCGGCAAGATCTTCCGGGCTCGATACAGGCGTCACCATCTCGGCGGTGACATGGGACGCCACCACCAATGTCGCCGAGGGCGGGCAAAGCAAGGTCACCAGTCCAGCCCCCACCCGCAGGCCAGCGCGCGCGGCGAGACGCCCTGCTCCGGTCTTCGCCATACCGCCCGTGACAACCACCAGGCGCCCGCGCGCATGCTTGTGGGTATCAGCCTCAGGCCAGGGCATCTGGGCGCGCCAATTCTCGGGCACATTCTCCGAGCAGACCGGCGTAATAGGTACGCCAATTTCCTCCACCACAAGCTCTCCGCACTCAGCCCGGCTATGGGCCAGCAAATGGGCCGGGCGCAAGGCCTGGAAAGTGACGGTCAGCGCGGCAGTGAAGGCTGGCCCATCGCTCCAGCCGGTCAGGCCATTGATGCCAGACGGAACATCCACACTCACCACCCGGCCGGGTTCACCAGCCAGCCGCGCCGCCACGCCCTCCAGTGGACGCGCCAGCCCCGCACCAAACAATGCGTCGAGCGTGATCTCATGTCCGGAGCCAATCGCACCCTCCAGGGGGCGCACCGGCCCCTCCCAGCTCGCGGCCGCCTCTGCGGCATCCCCGCCAAGCTGGGATATCGGGCGGCTACAGAACACTTCCACGCCCCGGCCCATGCCCGCCAGGGCGCGCGCGGCGACAAAACCATCGCCACCATTCCCACCGGGCCCGCACAAGACACGGATACGTCCTTCGGGATATTTGCGATTGAGATGGCTTGCTACCACGCCGCCAGCGCGTTGCATCAGCGTATAGCCCGCCGTGCCGCGGGCAATTTCCCGCGCTTCGGCATCGCGCATTTCCTGATGTGTGAGGACAGGCCTGTGCATCGGCGCACTTAGCCTGTTTCACACGCCGCGCACAATCTGAGATTCTCAGGCCGCCGCGAGCAGCTCCTGGGCATTGCCAAGCTGCCTGATCTGTTCGATCGCGCGCTGATAGGCTTCTGGCCTGGCGATGTTCAGGCGCTGGCGCGCTTCGGCCAGAGGCTCGTGCATCAGGGCAATTATATCTTCCTGGATGATCGCCTCAGCGGCCTTGCCATGGCGAATGCCTTCCCGGTAGCAGGCCATGATATCGATCTCGCGCGGCATGGCCTTGCGGATCTGCCGGCTCCCCATATAGGCGATAAACACAAGGCCCCGACCCTTGTGCTGGCCATAGGTGAAGCCCAGCAGCGCCGCCTCGCCCAGCGCGTCGCGGCCATAGCCGGTGAGGACATGAAACAGATCATGCGTATCGCGCAGGCGGTTGCCGAACCACTGCACGGTATCATCATAGCGCCGGGTAGAGAACTTCTCGAATTCCTCAACCAACCCCTGCGCTGTTAGCCCTTCCCGGCGCATGAAACGCAGATAAGCCTGGCCGACACTGTCTCCCGGAAGGGCCTCGATCCAGGAATGATCGTCAAGCCTTGGTGCGAGTTGGCGACGCTCGGCGAGCCGCGCCTTGCCTTTTTCAGTTTTTGAAAAAGATTCAAGGAGATGCAGGATATTTTTCCCGTTCAGCGCCTCGATAATGTGGAACACTTGTTCAGTGTCTTCCTTGTCCGCGATCAACTTGCGCATGCGCGACATGGCCGTGAAAGGCTTGAACTGCGGGCGCGGTCTCTCGGGATGAATCAGCGGTGTCTTGAGCATGATCTTTTTCCTCCGCTTAAGAACTATCAAATTTGCTCGGAAGGAACAATGACGGAGGCGTCAACTTTTCTTTTTGCCCAAATATTATGCGCCTCTGCCCTGATCTCATGCGCGCCGGACGCGAAGCCTGCGAGTTCGCCTCGCAACCATGGCGAGCACGTCATCGGGTGATAAGCGAGAGGAAAGTTAACCCAGCGCGGGAGACCCGGGTGAAAAAATTAGAAGCTATCGTCAAACCTTTCAAACTGGATGATGTGAAGGAAGCCCTTCACAGCATCGGCCTTCAGGGCATGACCGTCGTAGAAGCCAAGGGCTTTGGCCGTCAGCGCGGCCATACCGAGCTGTATCGCGGCGCGGAATATGTCGTTGATTTCCTGCCCAAGCTGAAGATTGAGCTGATCATCCCGGACGCTGATGTCGAAAAGGCCGTGGAAGCAATTTCCAAGGCCGCACAGACCGGCAAGATTGGCGATGGCAAGATCTTCATTTCCGACATGACCGACGCGGTACGCATTCGCACAGGTGAGCGCGGCGATCTCGCACTTTGACGCGCGCTCGCGTGTGCATCATTGCTGAATTACACCGGTCAGGCGAACCCGTTCGCCTGACCGGCCACACGTAAGACCACTCGACCAACACCCCAGAGACGTAAATGGAGGGCTCTCCCTAATGTCAGAAGAAATCCTGAAGAAGATTCAAGACGAAAACATCGAGTTCGTGGATCTGCGCTTCACCGATCCGCGTGGCAAGATGCAGCACGTCACATTCGACAAGTCCCTTGTGGACGCTGATCTTTTTGCGGATGGCACCATGTTCGATGGTTCGTCCATTGCTGGCTGGAAAGCGATCAACGAGTCCGACATGACGCTGATGCCCGATGCGAGCACGGCGATCGTCGACCCGTTCTTCCAGCAGAGCACGCTGTCCATTTTCTGCGACATTCTCGATCCGATGACGGGCCAGGCCTATAGCCGCGACCCGCGCACCACCGCGAAGAAGGCCGAAGCCTATCTGCAGTCCACCGGGGTTGGCACCGCCGCCTATTTCGGCCCGGAAGCGGAATTCTTCGTGTTCGACGATGTGCGCTGGTCCACCAAGCCGAACAAAACCGGCTATGAGTTCGATTCCACCGAACTGCCTGCCAATACCGACAAGGTCTACGAGACCGGAAACATGGGCCACCGTCCGGGACCGAAGGGCGGCTATTTCCCCGTCCCGCCAGTCGACAGCGAGCAGGATATGCGCTCGGAAATGCTTTCAGTGATGGGCGATATCGGCCTTGAGCCGGAAAAGCATCACCACGAGGTGGCGCCTGCCCAGCATGAGCTTGGTATGAAGTTCTCGACCCTCACCGTGATGGCCGACCGCCTGCAGCTCTACAAATATGTGATCCACAATGTGGCCGCCAGCTATGGCAAGACGGCCACCTTCATGCCGAAGCCCTATTTCGGCGACAATGGCTCGGGCATGCACGTGCACCAGTCGATCTGGAATGGTGGCACACCTCTGTTTGCCGGTGACATGTATGCCGGTCTTTCCGAGCAGTGCCTCTTCTATATCGGCGGTATCATCAAGCATGCGCGCGCCCTGAACGCGCTGACCAACGCCTCCACCAACTCCTACAAGCGTCTGGTGCCGGGCTATGAAGCCCCGGTCATGCTGGCCTATTCGGCCCGCAACCGCTCTGCTTCGGTGCGGATCCCCTACTCGCCGAGCCCGAAAGGCAAGCGGATCGAGACCCGCTTCCCGGACCCGACGGCCAATCCCTATCTCGCCTTTGCCGCCCTGCTCATGGCTGGCCTCGACGGCATCGAGAACAAGATCCATCCGGGCGATGCCATGGACAAGGACCTTTACGACCTGCCGCCGGCAGAAGCCGCTGCGATCCCGCAAGTCTGTGGTTCGCTGCGTGATGCGCTCGACGCACTGGATGCCGACCGTGACTTCCTCAAGAAGGGCAATGTCATGGATGACGATCAGATCGATGCGTATATCGAGCTGAAAATGGAAGATGTCATGGCTTTCGAAACCCACCCCCACCCGGTGGAATTCGAGATGTACTACAAGGTCTGAGGCTGGGGGGCTCCAGACCTTTGGAGAACGGCCCGGAGCAATCCGGGCCGTTTTTCATGTGGGCGATGCGCAACGCGCCTTGTTTTCGCCCTGCCCGCCCGGCATGACCACGTTCTGAAAACCTTTTTCTGAGAGGTTTCGACCTGCCCTGCCGGAGTCCTTCAAGATGCGCCTGTTCGCCCTGGCCATACTGATGACCGTTTTGGCCGCCGGCCTTCTGGTCTCCTCCTGCCAGTCCCGCCCGCCGGACTGGCGCGAACAGGCCGATCTCTGCGACATCTTTGATGACCGCAAGAACTGGTACCGCGCCGCGGCCGAAGCTGAACGCGACTGGGACACCCCGATCGCCCTGCAAATGGCGATCATGCAGGCCGAAAGCAGCTTCGATTCCGATGCCCGGCCCGCTCGTAACCGCATCTTTTTCGGCCTCATTCCCGCAGGCCGGCCCAGTTCCGCCTATGGCTATGCCCAGGCCGTGAACTCCACCTGGGAAACCTATAAGCGCGCCAGTGGAAACAATGGCGCCGAGCGCGATGATTTCGACGATGCGACCGATTTCATCGCCTGGTATGCCCGCGAGACTCGGCGCCAGACTGGCCTGCCCTATAATGATGGGCGCGGCCATTATCTCGCCTATCACCAAGGCTGGAACGGCTATTTGCGCGGTGGGTGGCGCAGCAAATCCTGGCTGGTGGGAAAGGCTGCAGAAGTCGGTCAGACAGCCGCGCGCTATGATCGCCAGCTCTCTCGCTGCGAAAACAGCCTGAAGCGTGACTGGATCCCGTTTTTCTAGTGGGTCAGCTCTCCAGGCGCTTTTCCATCACAGCGCGCCGGAACACCTCACCACGAAGCTCGACATCCTCGTCTTCAACCTTGCTCATACCCAAAGCCTCTGCCGCAGGTTGCGCAGTGAGGCTGACATGCGCCCAAATCCGGGTCAGACCCTTTGCCCGCGCCTGTGTCTCGATCCCTTCGAAGAGTTCCCGAAAAAGGCCTGAACCACGCGCATTCGGGCGAATGAAGGCGCAATCCAGATAGCCTTCATCGGTAAGACTCATGAAGCCCATAACGTCAGCGCCGTCCTCGCCCAGCAGGATGAATTGCGGCGCCATCCGCGCGGTCCATTCCGCTCCCTTATTCGGCTCGGGCGTCCAGGCCTCGCGCTGGGTCTCGCTATAGGCACTAGGCCCGCCACGCACGGCCTCGAACATCACCTGGCCGAGCGCCTCAAAGTCATCCGGTACGGCTTGTCGAACTTTCATCTCACCCAGTCTTTCCGGTTTTGGTGTCAAAGCGGCGGCTGATAGCACGCCAGGCGCGCAGGGTTAACGGGCGCTTAACGGAAATCCCCAGATGATCTGCCTCTGACATTCGCGCCCCGCTGGAACGTCTGCTAGGGAGATCAGCATTGACCGCCAACAACCAGGCCAAACTGTTTGACGACATGACCGCGACTCCCCAAACGCCCGATGGATACAGCGCCAAGGATATCGAAGTCCTGGAAGGCCTTGAGCCCGTGCGCAAGCGCCCTGGCATGTATATCGGCGGAACTGATGAGCGCGCCTATCACCACCTCTTCGCCGAAGTGCTGGACAATTCCATGGACGAGGCCGTGGCCGGCCATGCCTCCTGGATCGAGGTGAAGCTCGACGCGGATGGATTCCTTAGCGTGACCGATAATGGCCGGGGCATCCCGGTCGATCCGCATCCGAAATATCCCGACAAGTCGGCGCTGGAAGTGATCATGACCACGCTGCATGCCGGCGGGAAATTTTCCAACAAGGCCTACGAGACCGCGGGCGGTCTGCACGGTGTCGGCATTTCTGTGGTGAATGCCCTTTCAGAGCGCGTAGATGTAGAGGTTGCCCGCGACCGCAAGCTCTATCGCCAGAGCTTTGAGCGGGGCCTGCCCCAGGGCGGACTGGAACTGGTCGGCGCGGCGCCCAACCGGCGCGGCACGGCGGTTCGCTTCCGCCCGGATGTGGAGATTTTCGGCCCGAAACTGCGCTTCAAGCCGGCGCGCCTGTTTCAGATGGCGCGGTCCAAAGCCTATCTCTATCGCGGCGTGGAAGTGCGCTGGTCCTGCGATCCGTCTCTCCTGCCCGAAGGTGCGAAAGTGCCTGCCGAGGCGGTGCTTACCTATCCCAATGGCCTGGCCGACCAGCTCGAAGAGGTCTTTGGCGGCAAGCAGACGCTGACAGAAACCGCCTTCACCGGCCTTGTAGAGACCAGCGAGGGCAAGGTGGAATGGGCGATTTCATGGACTGCCGCAGGCTTCGGCGAGGCGGACGGCTTTTCCCGTTCCTACTGTAACACCGTGCCGACCCCTGATGGCGGCACGCATGAGGCCGGCTTCCGC
This sequence comes from Hyphomonadaceae bacterium, assembly GCA_022760335.1. Classification (GTDB taxonomy): domain Bacteria; phylum Pseudomonadota; class Alphaproteobacteria; order Caulobacterales; family Hyphomonadaceae; genus UBA5336. Next base: position 19,562 of record JALEGE010000094.1, on the reverse strand, counting down.
AGCGCGATTGTGAAGGGCCTTCGCAACTATGGCGAGCTCACCGGCCAGAAAAAGGCCACCGCCATCACCGCCGATGATGTGATGAGCCATTCCGGCATGCTGCTCTCGGTCTTCATTCGCGGGCCGGAATTTGTCGGCCAGACCAAAGACAAGCTGTCGACCACGGCGGCCTTCCGCCTGGTGGAAAACGCTGTGCGCGACCGGTTCGACCACTGGCTGGCGGCCAGCCCGAAAGAGTCCAACAACCTCTTGGAATGGGCCATGGACCGCGCCGATGAGCGCGCCAAACGCCGCAAGCAGAAGGAAATCCAGCGCAAATCTGCAACCAAGAAGCTGCGCTTGCCCGGCAAACTGGCTGATTGCGCCAATCGCGGCCCGGAAGATACTGAGCTGTTCATTGTCGAGGGCGACTCGGCCGGCGGCAGCGCGAAACAAGCGCGCGACCGGAAGACCCAGGCCATCCTGCCTCTGCGCGGCAAGATCCTGAATGTGGCCTCGGCCAGCGATGAGAAGCTGATGAAGAATGCCGAGCTGGGCGATCTTTCACTGGCGCTTGGCTGTGCGCTTGGGCGGAAATTCACGCCTGATGATCTGCGCTATGAGAAGGTCATCATCATGACCGATGCCGATGTCGACGGCGCGCATATCGCGGCCTTGCTCATCACCTTTTTCTACAAGCTGACACCTGGCCTGATCGAGAGTGGCCGGCTGTATCTCGCCATGCCGCCGCTTTACCGCCTCTCCTATAAGGGCAAGTCGGTCTATGCCATGGATGATGCGCAAAAGGCTGAGCTGATCGAGACCGAGTTCAAGCCGAACCAGAAAGTGGAGATTGGCCGCTTCAAGGGCCTCGGCGAAATGAACCCCGGCCAGCTGAAGGAAACCACCATGGACCCGGCGACCCGCACCCTGGCGCGCGTCACCCTGCCTGATTCCATGGACGAGTTGATTGAGGAACGCCCGGCAGACCTGATCGAAACCCTGATGGGCCGCAAGGCCGAGCTGCGCTACCAGTTCATCCAGGAAAACGCCAAGTTCGCCGAAGACCTGGATATCTGATCTCGCGCCTGCAGCGAACATTTTGCTTTGGCCGTCGCCTTTAAGGGTGCACACTTCGCCTTATCAGGGTGGAGATAAATATGAGACTTGCCGCATCATTGGCTGTTTCCGCCGCCATCATGGCCATTGGCCAGATCCCGGCGGCCAGCGCGCAGGAGCCGTATCTCGGCGAAATCCGCGAGTTTCCCTACACATTTTGCCCGCGCGGCTGGACCGAAGCGAAAGGTCAATTGCTGCCGATCTCACAAAACACGGCGCTGTTCAGCCTGTTGGGCACAAATTATGGCGGCGATGGGCGCACCACATTCGGCCTGCCGGATTTCACGCCGCTGGCGCCTCCACCGCCACCTCCCCCACTCCCTGTTACGGCGGGCGTGGAATTTTTTGGCGAGTGCGATTTCGGGGGTTGGTCGGCCCTAGTCGGCGAGGGCGACTATTCCAAGGACGATCTGCCGGAAGACTTCGAGAATAATGATGCCTCCTCGGTGCGCGTGGCCGAGGGCTGGGAAGTCACCGTCTATGCCCGCAACGCAATGGATGGCACCTCGGCCACCTTCACCGCCGATGATGCCTGTTTCGAGGATGAAGGTCTCGACGATGAGGTTTCCAGCCTGTCGGTGCGCCAGATCACACCGCCGCCACCCCCGCCGCCGCGCACTCTGCCAAAGGTGAAAACCTGTATCGCGCTGGTCGGGATCTATCCCTCGCGAAACTGATCCGTCGGTGGATCATAATCAACTGCGGTAAGATACAGCCCATCGGGCGGCGCCACCGGCCCGCAGGCCGAACGATCTGCAGCCGCCAGAATTTCGGCAATCCATCCCGGCTCCTGCCGTCCGCGCCCCACCTCTACAAGTGAGCCAACCATGGAGCGCACCTGGCGGTGTAGAAAGGCGCGCGCCGAACAGATGATTTCCACACGGTCCTCAACTCGGCGCACCGCAATTGCGCCCAATGTACGCAAAGGGCTTTTGGCCTGGCACTGGGCATCGCGAAAGGTCGTGAAATCATGGTGGCCAACCAGGTGCTGCGCACCGGCATGCATGGCCTCGACATCCAGCGGCTGCGCAACGCGCCAGGCCAGGCCCTTGCTCACTGTCAGATCGGCGCGGCGGTTGACGATGATAAAGCGATAATGGCGCGCCGTGGCGCTGAAACGAGCATGAAAATCCTCAGTCACTTCCTCCACAGACAGCACCGCCACGGGATCAGGCCGTAAATGGTAATTCAGCGCATCGGCCACAGTGTCCACCTCGCGCCGGGTTTGCAGATCCATATGCGCAACCTGGCCGAGCGCGTGTACACCAGTATCCGTGCGCCCGGCGCCATGCACACGCACAGGCGCGCCGTCCAAGGCCTCGGCCGCCCGCTCCAGCGCCGCCTGCACCGAGGGTCCATCCGCCTGGCGCTGCCATCCCAGGAAGGGGCGGCCATCATATTCAATGGTGAGCCGATAACGGGTCATGCCGCATCCGGCCCTGGTTCAACGCCAAAGGCGCGTGGATAGGTGAGTTTACCTGCTTTTACCGTTGCCTCTTCAAGCCCCCAGGCCATGAAAAAGGGTCCGGACCAGGGCGCGGAAAAGCCTGCAGCAGCTGCAGCCTCGAACCCGAAACGGGGATAATAGTCCGCATGGCCCAGCACGAACACAGGCAGCCGCCCCATCTCTGCCATCGCGATCTGCGCGGCACTGACAAGCGCCGCTCCGATGCCGACACGTTGATAATCGGGATGGGTGCACATGGGGCCAAGACCGGCGGCAAGGTCCTCACCATCAATCTGTATGCGAAACAGCTCAATATGGCCGACCATCCCGGCGCCGGCTGTCGCGACGAGGGAGAGAAGACTGTCGCCATCATCCTGCAGAGTGCGCACAATCTGCCCCTCATCCGCCCCGCCAAAAGCCAGATCATTCAAACTGGCAATAGCATCCAGATCGCCTGGGCCTGACGGTCTGATCGCGTACTTGGTCATGCAAGCACAGTCCCGGCAGGAATGGGTGAGCCGCGCAGGAAATCTGCTGCCTCCATCGGACCACGTCCAGGGCGCTGGAGCCGCGTGATGCGCAATGCACCTTCACCGCAGGCAATGCCCAGCGCATCATCCAGCGCTGCGCCAGGCGCGCCGGCGCTGTCGACCCGCTCGCTCATCAACGCCTTGATGCGCAAGGGAGCATCTGCGCCTGGCGGGGTCCACTCAAACCAGGCGCCGGGAAACGGCGACAGGCCCCGGATCTGGCAATCGAGCTCCGCCGCTGGCCGCGTCCAGTCAATCCTCTGGTCCTCAGCCGTGATCTTGTGGGCGTAGGTGACGCCGGCCTCGTCCTGGAGCCTGGGGTGAAGCCGGCCCTCCGCCCATCCTTCAAGTGCGCGCGGCGCCAGGTCTGCTGCCAGAGCGGCGAGCCGGTCATGCAGTTCCCCGGCCGTGTCGAAAGGGAAGATCCGGCAAGTTTCCGATGCCAGAACAGGCCCTGTGTCGAGGCCGGCTTCCATGACCATGGCGTCCACACCTGTCATCCTGTCACCGGCCATGATCGCGCGCTGGATCGGCGCGGCGCCACGCCAGCGCGGTAGTGTGGAGGCGTGCAAATTCATAGCGCCAATATGCGGGGCATCCAGAATGATCTGGGGCAAGATGAGGCCATAGGCGATGACGACCGCGGCATCCAGATTCAGTGCGGCAAAGGCATCTTGCTCGGTCTTGCCTTTGAGGGAGGCGGGCGTGCGAACCGGCAGGCTGAGATCATCTGCATGGGCCTGAACAGGCGTGGGACGCAACTTACGTCCGCGCCCGGCCGGCTTGGGCGGCTGGGTATATACGCAGGCGATCTCATGGCCCGCTGATATGAGGGCATCCAATGTCGGAACGGAGAAGTCTGGACTGCCCATGAAGGCCAGGCGCAGGGGCCTCATAACAGCATCTCCAGACAGGTCGCGACATGCCTTGTTTCAGCGGCCAGGGCGCGAAGCGTGGTGGTTTTTCGCGTCAGTTTGCACTTCATGACCAGGCGATCGAGTCAGGCCGCCTGCTCGCGGCCCTTCTGGCGTTGCGCCTTGCGGACCTTGTCAACAGCGCGCTGACGCTTGAGGCGCGAGAGATAATCGATGAATAATGTGCCTTCGAGATGGTCCATCTCATGTTGAATGCAGACAGCGTAAAGACCCTCAGCCCACTCTTCCACCAGATTGCCATCATAGTCGAGATACCGGATCTTGCAGCGCGCCGGACGATCGATCTCGTCAAACACATCAGGCACTGACAGGCAGCCTTCTTCATAGGGCGCGGTTTCCTCAATGGTCTCGAGAATCTCCGGATTCACGAAATAGCGCGGCGCGCGCGGTTCGCCCTCGCCCGACAAATCCATGACAATCACCCGCAAGGGCTCGCCGACCTGAATGGCCGCGAGGCCGATCCCCGGGGCAGCATACATGGTCTCGAGCATATCATCCATGAGAGCACGGATGTCATCGCTGACGCCGCCCTCCACAGGACGCGAAACCTCTTTAAGCCGCGGATCGGGCACAGTCAGAATGTCACGAATAGCCATATATCCTAGGTATGAAAGGGCCGATGCGGCGTCAATGGCACAAGATCAAGACGCATGCGCGCCTCATGCAAGTCGCGCACAGCATATGCCCGGAGTCCAGGGCGATCTTGCCTTCTCTCATCAGGCCGCCTCTTCCTCATCATCGCCGTTCTCTTCGGGTGTGAAAGCCAGTTCCCCGGCGCGGTCCGGCAAACGCGGCTGATCTTCAATCATGGTCAGTTCCGCCAGGGGTTTCTGCCCCGACTGTGTGATCTGCAGGTCCTCGAATTTGCGCGCCTTGGGCAAGACATTGCGCTGTAGCGACCCAACCATGGCGTTATAGCTTCCTGTCGCCTGGCTTAGTGCTTTGCCAGTCTTCTCCACATGCATGCCCATGGCGCGCAAGGCATCGTATAGCTCCTGGCCGAGGCGCGCAGCTTCCAGGGCATTGCGCGCGGCTTCTTCCTGACGCCAGCCATAAGCAACGGCCTTGGCCAGAGCAATCAGGGTCGACGGCGTAACGATCAGCACGCGATTGCGCGCGGCAAAGTCAAACAGATCGCGGTCGGCTTCCAGAGCGCCGGCATAGAAATTCTCTCCGGGCACATACATGGCGACGAAGTCCACGCGATCATCGAAATTCTTCCAATATTCCTTGCTGGCAAGCCGGCGAACATGATCGCGCATCTTGCGCGCATGGGTCGCCATGTGCTGGCACCGCAAAGCTTCATCGGCTTCTTCACCGGCACGCAAAAAGTCTTCCACGCTCACCTTTGCATCGATCACAATCTCCCTTCCACCGGGCATGCGCACCACGACATCCGGGCGACGGGCGCCTTGCTCTCCGGCATCGTGAACCTGCTCCACAAAATCGGCATGCGCCGAAAGGCCGGCCATTTCCAGGACATTGCGTAAGGTCTCTTCCCCCCACCGGCCTCCGCCCTTCGGGGCCGACAAGGCTGTGACGAGTTTGCCTGTTACCGATCGAGTCTGCTCAAGCTGTTCACTGATCGCCTTGACCTGCTCAAAGATCGCCGTCTTGTCCTCTGTCCTGACCTTTTCAAGCGCTTCGACGCGCGCCTTGAACTCATCGAAATTCTTGCCGATGGGATCCATCAGCTTCTCAAGCCGCCCCTTCGCAGCCGCATCATGGCGTTTGAAGGTCTCATCTGCGCGATTAAGGAAACTTCGATGCGCGGCCTCAACCGCCTTGTTGGCCATGGCCAGAAAGTCCCGGCGTTCACTTTCCTGCCGAGCTTCAGCTGCCGCCAAAGCCTTTTCAGCCTCCAGCAAGGCGTCCTGAGATGCCTGGCTTTCACACCGTGCCTCCTGCAACTCTTGCTCAAGGCGCGCCTGTTCGGACTCGAAAACGGAGAGGCGGTGAGCCTGCTCAACAGCCTCAGCCATCATCCGCGTACGCAGCCAAGCCCCGCCAGCAATGACGGCAGCCAAAACAACAGCCAACACGAGATGAACCGCATCAAATGCGGCATTGCCAATCGTCATTATAGGCTGCATTCCAGACTCCATACGGCACAAAAAGAGCACATACAACGAACAAATCCTTGCATCAAGCAAAAATACATGATTTGTTCTCAGCAATCGGTTGACAGGCAGAGCCTTTTCACGGGCAATCCTGTTCAAGAGGGTGTGGGGCCATGTTGAGACTATTAACAGGATTCGTGATCGCTGCTGCCCTGTGCGCATGCGCCCAAGGGCCCGCCGCACGCGCGGACCTTTCTGAATCACTGATTTCCGAAATTGTACTTTTCCCCGCGCGCATCCAGATCGAAACTGTCAAACTGTCCGGAGAGCGGGTGGATCGCCCAGATCTGGCGCGCACTGCAGAACAGGCATTGTCCGCAGCCCTCATGCAAGAACTGCAAGAGACTTACAACACGGTCTATCCACCGCCCCTGACACATGGGCATCTGCCCAAAGGCGGCATGCTTTGCGTCTGGCACAGCATGTGCTGCCTTCAGTGTCGGATCATGCCGGCCCGGACGCGCATCGCCCGCTCGGCCATGATATGCCTCTGGAGGCCTGGTCGCTTGGTCCTCTGGCGCCCATGGGCGAGGACTCTTCCGCCGGGACCTATGCTCTCATTCCGGTCTGCACAGCGCGGCTGAACACATCTGGACATCAGATTGCGCAGATCAGTCTTGGCGCCATATTCGGCGCCCCAACGCTCCCCCACAAGGGCCACAGAGGATGTCACTTTGCTCTCGTCAACCCTGCCACGGGGAATCTGACCTGGAGGGCGTATCTCGCCGGCGGCGACTTTGACAAGCCTGACACGATGGACAAGATTGCCACTGCGCTCGTCTCACATCTGTCCGGAACCATGTGATGAACCTGCATAGTTTTGGGATCATGCTTTTGCTGATGGCCGTCCTGGCCGGGTGTGCAACATCGAACCTGCAAACGGCCGACAGGCCTCTTTCCCTTGCCGGGGGCACGGAAATCACGCCGGTTGGCGCGTGGAGCCACATTCCAGATCTGGGTTTCGGGCCAAACCTGCCTGGCAAACGGCTCACGCGGCATGGTGTCTTGCTGGATCAGGTTTGGGTCATTTCCGGGTTGGCGCCTGGGCAGCGGCTAATCTCAGCCGGTCCAGACAGTCAGGACGGGCCCATATGGCCGGGAAATGTTTCCACAACATCCGTCACCAACCTGCTGGAAGGCTCACTTTCCGCGCTTGGGTATTATTCCATGGCATGCGAGCCGGCTTGCCTGCCGCTTGCGCCAGACAAATGGTCGGGGATTACACATTTCACCTGCTGGACAGATCAAGGATTGGAATTCCGGGGCGCGTTTCGCTACCGACACCACGATGATGAGCTTGATCTGGTCTTATGGATGGCAGAGGCCCGCGTCTATGCCCCCCGGATTGAGCCAGATGCCGCCGCCATGCTCGCGCAGCTGACTCCATCAGCCTCCATAACGCTGCCCGCCAACTCGTAGCGAACGGCGAACCGGGCCTTCTTCCGCGACCGTGAACCCTTCAAACAGTCGCGACAAATATGAAGAGAGCGCGTCGCGTACATCATAGGGCGCTTCCATGGGCAGAAAGTGGGAAGATCCACGTTTGCGCTTGATGATCAGGGCGGGTACTTTTCGAACCATCTTCTCGACAACCTTGGAACTCAGCACTGAGCCTGTCTCAGCGCGCAAGACCGTTATCGGGATCTTCCGGCGCCGCACCCGCCCAAGCGCGGCCCAAGGGCGATTGCGCTGGGCCGCGAATGTTGCAGCTTCCCATTTCGGATGACAAAGCAGGCGCCAGGTCTGTGTTTCTGAATCGAGGGGATTGTCATCAATCCGCTCCAGCCCGTCGAGGAGATAATCATCCAGAAACGGGCTGCGCCAGCTGGCAAACGCGCCGCGCCCGCAATAGCTCTTCTTCGCGGCCTGCGGACTGGAAAACTCCGATCGCCGCTTCCGGGCCTGACGCGCCAGCGCATGGCCCGCACGCAGGCCCCAGCCTGCGGCTGGAAACAGGTGCATCCACATATACTGACGCGGCGAAAGGATGACGGGGTCGACAAGCACAAGGCCCTTGACCAGATCCGGGCGTTTGCCCGCCACCAGCAGGGCGACCGTGGCCCCCATCGAGTGGCCCCCAAGCACCAGACCGCCCGGTGCCTGTTGGTCCAGCCAGGCGATGACATCATCGCGATAGCGCGCCCAGGAGTTCAACTTTCCCGGACTGGCCGGCAAACGCGTACGACCATGGCCACGCAAGTCCAGCGCCGCCACGCGTGCACGCAAGCCCAGAGGCGCGAGAATCGACTGATAGGTCATGGCATTGAAGCCGGTGGCGTGCAGCCAAAGCGCCGCGAAGGATTTGACCGGATCGCCAAATTCGACACCGGCGATTTCGCCCTCCCCGATATCGTGCCGGAACCGTCTCATGCGGTTTGCGCCCCAAACACCTTGCGCAGCAATTCCGTCGTGCGCGCCACAGGGTCCTCACGAATGCGCATTTCCTCAGCGGCGACATAGTGAAAAAGCCCGTCCAGGCCATAATTCACTGCGCTGTCGGTAAGATCCTCCCGCAAGCGCACCGACAATGCGCCAAGACCATTGGCTGTGGCCACGCGGTCCATCGCCGAATAGGCTCCGGCCCCCTGCAGCGCATTGCTGAGATGTGGGCGCAGCGCAGTGCGCAAGCTGGTCTCGGTTTTCCCGCGCAGGAAATCCGTCGCAGCCGTATCCCCGCCATTGAGAATTGCCAACGCATCTTCAAGCGTGATGTTGCGCACCGCCTCAATCACCAGATCACGCGCCTGCGGCACGGCCGCCTCAGCCCCGCGATTGAGCCGCAATTGCAGATCATCGAGCGGCCCAGACAGGCCAACGCGCGCCAACCCGTCCTGCAATTCACCAAGATCTCCGGGCAGCGGGATGCGGATCTCTGGATCGCCGAAATATCCGTCCGTCTGGCCCAGCTGGCTGGCCACACGCTGTGTCCCGACTGTCAGCGCTTCGCGGAGGCCGGCCTCGATTTCATATTGAGTCAGACCAGACTGGCCTGCCGCACCGCCAAGATCGCCGAGGATGCCGCCCAGAACAGTGACAGCGTCGCCGCTGGTACCTGTCGTTTGGCACCCCGGCAAGGCAAACATGGCCCCGGCAATGCAGGCCACCAGGCGGAACTTTGCATTCACAGACATCGGGACAGGTCCTTTCTGGTTCATGCCGGTCGCTCCCTCTACAAAGCCGATTTGCGCAATCTGGCAAAGGGGCAGTGTGTGCGATTGACTGCTTCTCCCGGCGGCAGGCATGGCGAGCCTCGCCCGCTTGGCCTAGATTGGCGCAAAAGGAGGAGCCCGGCCATGCTTGACAAGACATTTGAGTGTTTTCAGGTCGAGATTATCGACAAGATCGCCCATATCCGCCTCTCGCGCGGAGATGCCTTGAACACGATGACCAAGGCCTTCTGGAATGAATTGCCCGAGATCGTGCGTGAGATTGATCGCAAGGCTCTGGCGCGTGTCATTGTGATCTCTTCCACCGGGAAACATTTCTCCGCGGGCATGGACCTTTCTGTCTTTGGCGGCGACGGCGTGAGCGGAAAAGCGGCCGACCGGCACATCGCGGCAGAACAATTTCGCAGCAATATCAAACAGATACAATCCAGTTTCAACGCCCTGGAAGAGGCGCGCATGCCCGTGCTGATCGCCTGTCAGGGCGGCGTGATCGGCGGGGCGATCGACATGATCAGCGCCGGTGATATCCGCTGGTGCACCAAGGATGCCTGGTTCTGCATCCAGGAGACCAAGATCGCCATGACCGCCGATGTCGGCACCTTCCCGCGCCTGCAGCGCTATATCTCCGAAGGCTGGGTCAAGGAAATGGCCTATACCGGGCGCAAGCTCGGCGCGGCCAAGGCCAAGGAAATCGGCCTGGTGAACGATGTGTACGACACCCATGAAGAGATGATGGAAGCGGTCATGGCCACTGCGCGCGAGATCGCCTCGAAATCCCCGCTCACGGTGACGGGCTGCAAGGTGATGATCAATTATGGCCGCGACCATTCCACCGCCGACACACTGGACTATGTCGGTGTCTGGAATGCCGGCATGCTGCCCCCCGCGCATATGCAGGAGGCGTTCACAGCGAAGATGGAAAAGAGAGAGCCGGAGTTCCCGGACCTGGCGCCGCTGCGCGATACGCCGCTGTAGACTGACGCCGATGGGGGATCGATTTGGCGGACATCTTTCTCAGCTATTCCAAGACCGACCGCGACATCGCTGCCGCCGTCGCCGCGCATCTGGAAGACACCGGGCTGACGGTGTGGTGGGACCGCCATCTCGACCATGCCGGGTCCTTTGCCCAGGAAATCGAGACCGAGCTGGATGCTGCGCGGAAAGTGCTGGTGCTCTGGTCGCCGGTCTCGATCAGCTCGAAATGGGTGCGCGCGGAGGCCCAGCGCGCCGATGGCGCCGGCAAGCTGATCTGCGCGACCATATCCGGCCTTGCCGCCGAGCAGCTGCCCCTGCCCTACAACACCCATGATGTGGTCGATCTCGGCACCGGCGCCGACCTTGCCCAGACCAGCGCGGCACAGAAGCTGACCGAATGGATCGTCCCGCGTTATGCGCCCGAGGACTGGCGGGAAAATTCGCGCGCTTATTGGGCGAGCCTGCTGGAGCGGGTGCGCGGCGAGCCCTGGCCGAAATTTCCCAATCCGGCGCGGCTCGGCAATATCAGCTTTCCGCTGGGGGTCGGCGGGCGCGATGGCTGCTGGGTGGTGACCTATCGCAGTTTCGACATGCCGGGGCTCGGCGTCTTCGTCACCGCCGGTGTGGACACGCCCGGCCACGAGACCCTGAAAGCCTGGCGCGCCGGCCCGCTGGCCGACCCGTCCGCCATCAACCGCTTCGCTGAGTGGGAAGAGCGCGACGGCCGGCTCTATTTGCACGACCGCCTGCCGTGTGAGCAGTTCTGGCTGGCCCCCTTCGAAGCCCGCTGCCTCACCTGGCACGAACGCACGCTGAAGGAGTATATGCGGGTGCTGGTGCCGCTGGTGGGGTGAGGCGAGACGATATTCGCCGAGATGGAAAGTGGTGCAGAAGATCGAGCATCTGTCGCGACTTCGTCTAACTTTTAGATGCAACATGGACTTAAGGAATTCATAATAGCCTCGACCGGTATTCAGCAGACAATGTGGGACAACTAATGCTTCTGGTTCGCGCGACTGCTCTTCTCGTTACTATGGGATCAATAGGCCCGGCTTCTTACGCAGACTATCAAACCAGCTTGCTTGAGATTGTCTGCAATCCTGAAATCAGTCGTTTCTCAGTGCGCGCAGTGACCACATGGGCATGGGATGCCGAGTTTGCAGATCCGTTGGTTCCGATCCACGAGGGGATCGACAACGAGCAGATTGCAAACAATCCCGACGATGTTTGGATTCCCTACACTTTGGCGACGTGTTTCCTCAACTTCGGAGATGCGGGCTATTCTGGTATAGGATCTGGCCGCATCGAGATTGAAGTCGTTCGCACACGCTATATCCCGCCAAGCGATCAAGGCGCAGGCGGCGCCGTTCGAGGCGCCCAAATTGAAGTCAGAGCCAACGGAGCTGTGGTCGCAAATGGGTTTGTGCACGGGTTAGAGCGAACAAACCTCCCATCCATCGAATTCAACAACGGATATCTTCAGGTCTGCTCCCGGCCATCATTTTATTCGGTCGCCCCGGCCAGTGAAACAGACAGTCACGGCGCCTACTCGCAAAATTGTCGCCTGGCAGATGTTAGAGAGTTCGCTCCAGAGTTTACAGAACTCGCACCGCAATAGCTTGTCCACAGAGACGAAACTCTACCCCTACTCCACCCCCAGCTTCGCCTTCAAAATCTCATTCACCGCTTGCGGGTTCGCCTTGCCCTGCATGGCCTTCATCACCTGGCCGACGAACCAGCCCATGGCTTTGGGCTTTTCCTTTACGCTGGCGGCTTGTTCGGGATTGGCGGCGATGATGTCGTCGACAACCTTTTCGATCGCGCCGGTATCGGTGACCTGTTTCAGGCCTTCGCGCTCGACAATCGCGCCCGCAGCGTCGCCGGTTTCGATCATCTTTTCGAACACGGTCTTGGCGATCTTGCCGGAGATGGTCTCGTCGCTGATGAGATCGATCAGGCCGCCAAGTCCTGCCGCGCTCACCGGGCTGTCGGCCAGCGCGATATCCTCGCGGTTGAGATAGCCGAAGAGCTCCTGGCTCACCCAGTTGGCGGCGAGTTTCGCGTCGCGGCCCTTGGCCACCGCCTCGTAGAATTCCGCGCTCTCGGCATCGGCCGTCAACACGCCGGCATCATAGCGCGAGAGGCCGTATTCACTCTCGAACCGCGCCCGTTTCTGGTCGGGCAGTTCCGGCAGGGTCTCGGCGATGGCCTTGATGAAATCGGGCTCCAGGATCAGCGGGAGCAGGTCCGGATCGGGAAAATAGCGATAATCGTGCGCGTCTTCCTTCGACCGCATGCTGCGCGTCTCGCCCTTGTTCGGATCGAACAGGCGGGTTTCCTGGTCCACCGTGCCGCCACCCTCGATGATCTCGATCTGGCGGCGGGCTTCATATTCGATGGCCTGCTGGATGAAGCGGAACGAGTTCATGTTCTTGATCTCGCAGCGCGTGCCGAGATGGCCGAAATCGCCCGTCTCGCGGAACTTCTCATAGGCGCCAGGCTTGCACACCGAGACGTTCACGTCCGCGCGCAACTGGCCCTTTTCCATGTCGCCATCGCAGGTGCCCAGCGCCACAACGATGGACTTCAGCTTCTTCACATAGGCGGCGGCTTCCAAAGGCGTGCGGATATGCGGCTTGGAGACGATCTCCATCAGCGCCACGCCACAGCGGTTGAGGTCCACATAGGTGCTGTCGGGGTCCATATCGTGAATGGATTTCCCGGCATCCTGTTCCAGGTGCAGGCGCTCAATGCCCACGGTAAAGGCATAGGCTGGGTCGCCATGGGCAGGCTCGACATCCACCTCGATCTCGCCTTCGCCAACGATGGGCAGCTCGAACTGACTGATCTGATAGCCCTGGGGCAGATCGGGATAGAAATAATTCTTCCGGTCAAAGCGGCTGATCTCGTTGATCTGCGCATTGAGGCCGAGACCAGTGCGTACCGCCTGTTCCACGCATTTCTCGTTGATCACCGGCAACATGCCCGGCATGCCGGCATCCACCAGGGAGACATTGCAGTTCGGGTCCGCACCAAACGCGGTGCTGGCGCCCGAGAAGAGCTTCGCCTTGCTCTTCACCTGGGCATGGATCTCCAGCCCCATGACGAGTTCCCACTCGCCGGTGTCACCCTTGATTGTGTAGGCGGGACGCTCAGTGCTCATCTTATTTCTCGTCTCGTGACAATTTTCTGATCCTTAGCCGCGCGGGGCTCAGCTTGTCGAGAGTGCAGCAGCGCTGCATCCCCAAATGCCGTGAACACCTGCGAAGGCAGGTGTCCATGGACAAGTGTCATAACCCGCGCTCGTGGTTGATGGACTGGTCCATGGATCCCTGCCTTCGCAGGGATTGGCGGGCGGATGTATATCGAAGAAACTCAAACGTCGGGAAAAAACCGGAACCGGCGCAGATCCTTAAAGCCGCTCATCCAATCGCTTTCCTCGGTGCCTCGCCCGATATTGTGGATCAGGAGACGATCCCCGCTCCAGACGCTGCGGCGCGGGGACATGACGGCGATATGCGGCAGGTTGTTCTGGATGAGCCGCCCGGTGAAGAGGTCTCCGGCCTGCCAGTCATCCGCGGGGAGCTCCGCACCCTGGCGCGCGAGCCAGGCCTCCAGGTTCGGCACGCGGCGATGGTCAATATTCCGGTCGGGGTGCGAAAGCCCCCAATTGGCGGGATAGGCGCTGAATGCGCGGGCCATATCCTCGTGTACGGCCTTCTGGAAATCGAAATCAAAGGCGGCGCGATAGGCGCGGACAATGACATCGGTGCACACGCCGCGATCTGCCGCCACATCGCCGCCAGGATAGGAAAGGCGCACATAGGCCGGGTCATAATGGCGGGTGACACCAATCTGGCTGCGTGCGGCCGCGATCAGCTTGCCTTCTGGCGCAAGCCCTGTCCCGGCCGGGATCAGGCTTGGCGCGAGTGGCAGGGTCAGAAGGCCCGCAAGGGCCTGGCGGCGCGTGGTCATGCGCCAGCCTCGCCTTACGACATGGCAAGACTAGGGCGAAACTCAGAACCCGCGCAGCTGGACCACTTCGCTCAACTCCGCCCGCTCGGCGCGCAAGCTGTTCACCTCATGGCTCTCGTCTGGAATGCCCAGACTCATCCCACAATAGACCATCTCGCTCTCTTCAATACCGAAATGGGCCTTCAGGCTGGGCCGCAATATGCCCCAGCATTCCTGCATGCAGGTGCCCCAGCCACGCTCGACTGCCAGCAGGGCCAGCGTCTGCATATACATGCCCATATGCGCCCACTGGCCATGGCCCATGCGCTCGTCGATGACGAAGAACACCGCCACCGGGGCGCCGAAAAAGCGGAAATTGTTGGCAAACCAGGCAAGGCGCGCGCCGCGATCCTCGCGCGGGATGCCGAGCGTCTCGTACATCATCTCGCCGACCCGCTTGCGGCGGGCATTGTACGGGTCCCAGAGGTCTGGCGGATAGATCGGCCGGTCTGTGGGCTCGCCCTTGGGGTTTCCGGCCAGCTTTGAGGCAGCAAGTGCGATGATTTCATCTTTCGCCGCACCTGTGAGGACGATGGTTTTCCAGGGCTGGACATTCCCGCCCGAAGGCGCGCGTTGTGCCGTGGTCAGCCAGTCGCGGATCTCTGCCTCGGGAATGGGATCGGGCTTGAAGGCCCGTACGGAAATGCGTGTGTCCACAGCTTCAGTGACGGTCATGACGGGCTCCCTGATTTTCCTTGCGAAGAATTGTGTCGAAATACCAGTGATCAAGGCAACCCATCACCATGCGGAAGCGCCCGTCCATGGATCCCCGCCTTCGCGGGGATACGCGGGTGATGGGGCTGATGAGACTCTCAAGTTCCGCCCTCCCCCGCGAAGGCGGGGGTCCATGGACAATCCTATCAATGGGACCGACAGTAGTGGCCATGTTCTACGTCTACATCCTCGCCAGCCAGAAGAATGGCACGCTTTATGTCGGCCATACCGACGATATCGAACGTCGGGTCTGGGAGCACAAAGAGGGCATCAACCCCGGCTTCACAAGCAAGTACGGCGTCACCCGGCTCGTCTGGCTCGAAACTCATGACACCCGTGAGTCCGCGCAATGGCGTGAGAGAGCGATGAAGAAATGGAATCGGGCCTGGAAAATCGCAGAAATCGAGAAGATGAACCCCAATTGGGGCGATCTCTATCTCACCCTCAACCAGTAAGCCCTTACCCCCGCGCGGAAACCTCGCGCCCGCCGACATAGGTGCGCATGACGCGGCCCTGCAGAAGACGGCCATCGAAGGGGGAGTTTGTCGAGCGGGTGATCAGGTCTTCGCGCTCACATTTCCAGGGCGCGCTGGGATCAAAGAGGATGAGATCGGCCGGCGCGCCTTCGGCAAGGCGCCCGCCTTCCAGGCCGATCAGATCAGCCGGGCCAGAAGTCAGCGGACGCAGCGCGCCCAGCAGGTCCAGCGGGCCGTCATGAACAAGGCTGAGCATGGCCGAGAGCGTGGTTTCCAGCCCGGCCGCACCGAAGCTCGCCTCGGCAAAGGGCAGCCGTTTCTGCTCGGGCGGCTGGGGATCATGAGCCGAGACCACCGCGTCAATCCCGCCGGCCGTCAGCGCCGCGATCAGGGCCTGCCGGTCGGCCTCGCCCCGGAAGGGCGGGTTGACCTTGCAGTAGGTAAGATAATCCCCGACATCCATCTCGTTGAAGAACAGGGAATGAGCCGCGACTGTCGCCCCCGCGCCCACGCCGCGCACCCGAGCCTCGCCGAGCAGTTCCAATGTGCGCGCTGTCGACACCTGATCCAGGATCAGCTGGCAGCCGGTGGCTTCCGCCAGCATCAGGTCGCGCGCCGCACCGATCCATTCAGCCTCGCGCGGGATGCCCTTCAGGCCAAGCCGGGCGGCGAAACTGCCGGCATTCATCACGCCCGAACCGCGCAGGGAGGCCGTGTCGGGCCGCGAGGCGACGATGGCCTCATGGCTGGCAGCATAGGCCATTGCGCGCTTGAGGATGGAGGCATCCTCGATCGGCTCGTCGCCATTGGTGAAGAACACAGCACCGGCGAGCTTCATCAGCCCGATCTCGGCCATGGCCTTGCCTTCAAGGCCGACCGTCAGCGCGCCTGCGGCATGCACGCGTGCCTCGACCTCGGGGTCCGCATTGGTCAGGAATTCCACCAGCGCGACATCATCAATCACCGGGCGCGTATCGGGCATCAGCACCATTTGCGTGACGCCGGCAGAGAGCGCCGCGCGCGAGGCCGTGGCGACGGTTTCGCGCTGTTCCTCGCCGGGTTCGCCGGTCTTGACCCTGAGATCGATGAGGCCAGGTGCCAGGCAAAGGCCCGCCGCATCCACGACCTGGTCGGCTCCGGAGGGGGCCTCGGTCACGCCCTGCCCCCAGGCGGCGATCTTGCCGTCCTTGACAACCATCCCACCCATGGCATCGGTCCCGGTGGCCGGGTCGAGCAGGCGGGCATTGAGGATGGCGGTGATCATGTCGGCGCACTCCCCGCCAGCATGTCGAGTACGGCCATGCGCACCGCGACGCCCATCTCGACCTGCTCTGTGATCACCGAACGCGGGCCATCGGCAATCGCGCTCTCGATCTCGATGCCCCGGTTCATCGGGCCGGGATGCATGACCAGCGCATCCGGCGCGGCCAGTTTCAGGCGCGCCTGAGTGAGTCCGTAAAAGCGGAAATACTCCCGCCGCGAGGGTAGATAGGCCCCGTCCATGCGCTCCAGCTGAAGGCGCAGCATCATCACGATATCGGCCCCATCCAGGGCGGCGGACAGGTCGGTTGTCACCATCTCCGCGCCCCAGTCGCTGGCATCGCCGGGCAGCAATGTGCGCGGCCCGGCCAGGCGCACGCGGGCGCCCAGTTGGTGCAGCGCGTAAGTAGTCGATCGGGCAACGCGCGAATGGGCGATGTCACCACAAATCGCGACTTTCAGGCCCTCGATCCGGCCTTTTTCGCGGCGGATGGTCAGCGTGTCGAGCAGGCCCTGGGTCGGGTGTTCGTGCATGCCATCGCCGGCATTGATCACCGCGCAATCGACTTTCCGCGAGAGCAGCTTCACCCCGCCCGAGGCGCTGTGACGAATGACGATCACATCCGGTTTCATGGCGTTGAGCGTCATCGCCGTGTCGATCAGCGTCTCGCCTTTTTTCACGCTGGAGGCGGCCACGGGCATGTTCACCACATCCGCGCCGAGCCGTTTCGCGGCAATCTCGAAACTCGACATGGTACGGGTGGAATTCTCGAAGAAGAGATTGATGACCGTCTTGTTCTTGAGAACCGGCGCGCCGCGCTCCCCAGCGCGAGCCTGGGCGGCATATTGGTCGGCCTTGTCCAGAATAGAGGTGAGCTGGAGCGGGTTCAGCCCCATCAGGCCCAGAAGGTGGGGCCCGGAAAATGTATACTCGCTCGTCTCGCGCGCCATATCCGCCTACTGCGATTTGGCGCGGTTTAGGAGAGTCTGCCGCCGGTAGCAAGGGGCGGCTTCAGGTCGCCTGCGAAGCCTGCCTGCCGATCCGGGCGAGCTCCTCCAGCAACCCGGCCCAAACAGTTTCCGTTTCGGGCGTCCAAGTCTCCCCCAAAATATCCCGGAATGTATCCCGCATGGCCACGAACAACAGATCCACCTGGTCCTCGCTGAGGCCATAGCCGTCATGGTCGACCCGTGCCGCGCCAAGCACAATGTGCGCCGCTTCACTCTCGCCTTCAGCCACGCCGATCACGCACTCAAGGCTGGTCTGCAACATGCTGCCGCGCACCCCGCCATCCACATCCATGACGAACAGGTCCTCGAATTCGGGATAAAGCTCGAAGAGGCGAGCATAGACCCGGCCCGTGGGGTCGCCCACACGCGCGGCCACCTGCTCCAGCGTGGCGTGGATGATCTCGGCCCGGTTCATCACGGCATCTGATTGGCGAGCTGGTCGATGGCGCTCTGCAGGATGATGGCGGCGGCGGACGCATCAATGCTTTCTGCGCGGCGGGCGCGCGAAAGATCGGCCTCCAGCATGGCGCGCTCGGCCTGTGCACTGGAGAGGCGCTCATCGAACAGGGCAATGGGGACCTCGCGCGCCTTCAGGATATTGTAGGCCAGTCCGCGGGCAGACTGGGCACGCGGCCCCTCGCTGCCATCCATGTTCAGTGGCAGGCCAATGACCATGCCGACCGCGCCGCGCGTGTCATACATGGCGAGCAGTTTTTCCAGCACGGGCGCGAGCTTGCGGCCTTTGATGAGCGTTTCCACCGGGCTCGCGATAAGCCGCCCACTATCGCAGGCGGCCAGCCCAATCGTCTTGCTGCCCGGATCCAGGCCAAGTAGCGGACCGGTGGCCGGCAGGTCTTTCAGGTCAACAAGTGCCATATCGCCCACTAGTGCGCGCAGGATGGGACTTGCAAGCTTTTCCGTGCAGGGCTAGCAGGCGTGCAAAGGAGCACACCCATGAGCGTTACCAAGGATGATGTCCGCAAGGTTGCCCGCCTGTCGCGCATTGCCGTGCCCGAAGAGCGGCTGGATGCGCTCGCTGGCGAGCTCAATGGCATTCTCGACTGGATCGAGGATCTGAATGAGGTGGATGTCGAAGGCGTGCCGCCGATGACATCCGTGGTGGAAACCCGCCTGCCCCAGCGTGAGGATGTTGTGACAGACGGCGACAAGCCGAGCGAGATTCTCGCCAATGCACCAAAATCCGCAGATGGCTTCTTTGTCGTGCCAAAGGCGGTGGAATAGCGCGGCTCAGGTTTCCTGGGTTTCGGGCTCTTCTGCCTCGTCTTCTTCAGCCTCTGCCTCGGCATCCTTGTCCCACTCATAAATCTTGTCGACCTGACAGCCGAGGATGGGTGCGTCGGCGGAACTCGGGCCAAATGCACTGCTGAAGGGTAGTATCTTATCCCCACGGCTCAGGCATGCGCCAAAATCGTCAAATGCCAAGGATTGCGCGTGATCAAGATCACTACAGCGCGTAAAAGTGGTGATCACATAATCACGGGTTGGCGACACGCTGACCACGACAGACCGCTTGGTCGTGTTGCCGAAGCCATCAATGTTGCCCGTAAAGCAGATCCGGTCGACTTCCTCGCCGACACGCGGATCTTCCATCAGCTCTGCCAGAAAGGCTTCCTTGGAACTGGGCGCGTCGCTGTCGGTCGTCGCGCAGGCGCCGAGCACAAAGACTGCCCCGGCTATAGCAAGTGCAAAACGGGTCATGGCGGTGTGTCCTCCAGGTCAATCTTTCAGCACTATATACGAGTCAGTGGGCGAAGCGGTTTCACGTTCAGGTGAAAGTGGCGTGTTCGCCCCCTT
>JALEGE010000093.1 GCA_022760335.1 Hyphomonadaceae bacterium | reverse complement strand
GGGCGGGCCGCCCCGCAACCGGGGCGGGTCCGTTAACGATATGGACCGGTGTAAAATCGGGCATACGCGCGGTTTCACCGCGTTCGACAAGGGCTTCCACCGTCTGGCCAAGTTTACCATCAAGGTGCTGGATCAGGGCCGCGGACGCTACCTCACGGAGGCGGGCGGCGCGCGCCTTGATGGTCGTCTTGTCGAGCTGTGGCATGCGCGCGGCGGGCGTGCCGGGGCGCGGGCTGTAGGGGAAGACATGCACGAAGCTGAGGCCGCAGTCGGCGATCAGTTTCACGCTGTTTTCGAAGGCGCTTTCCGTTTCTGTCGGGAAGCCGGCGATGAGGTCGGCGCCGAGTGCGATGTCTGGGCGTGCCGCGCGGAGCTTTTCGGCGAGAGCTACAGCGTCCTCGCGCGAATGGCGGCGCTTCATGCGCTTCAGGATCAGCGTGTCGCCATGCTGGAGGGAGAGATGCATGAAGGGGGCAAGGCGCGGCTCGGCGAGGGCTTCGAACAGGGCCGAGTCGATCTCGATGGCATCGATGCTTGAGATGCGCAGCTGGGGCAGCTCCGGCACCAGTTTCAGGATGCGCTGCACGAGATCGCCAAGCTGCGGCGTGCCGGGCAGGTCCGCACCCCAGCTGGTGAGATCGACGCCTGTCAGCACCACTTCATGATGCCCGCTGGCCGCCAGTTCGCGCACTTGGGCAACCACCTCGCCGGCCGGCACGCTGCGCGAATTGCCCCGGCCATAGGGAATGATGCAGAAGGTGCAGCGATGGTCGCAGCCCTGCTGGACCTGGACATAGGCGCGCGCGCGGCCCTCCATCCCATCGATGAGATGGGCGGCGGTCTCGCGTACGGACATGATGTCGTTGACCTGCGCTTTGGGGGCGGTCTCATCAAGCAGGGCGGCGGGGCGCCAGGTCTCCGCCTGCATCTTCTCGTGATTGCCAATAACGCGGGTGACTTCGGGCATTTCGGCGAAGTTTTCCGGCTCGATCTGCGCGGCACAGCCCGTGACGATGACGGGCGCACCGGGGTTTTCTTTCGCGGCGCGACGGATGGCCTGGCGGGAGCTGCGCACGGCCTCGGCGGTCACCGCGCAGGTGTTGATGATGACCGCGTCCGACAGCCCGGCCTCGCTGGCATGCCGGCGCATGACTTCGGACTCATAGCTGTTCAGGCGACAACCGAGGGTGATGAGTTTGGGTTCGCTCATGGCTGCGTCGCGGGCCTTTTCGCCAGCAACAGGTAGACACCGATGAGGACCGTCAGGAGATCGGTGGCGATCAACGCCCAGCCGAGCGGCGAAGCGGCACCGCTCATCACCATGCCGATAAAGCCCAGAGTTCCACCGATCAGGCAGGCGAGTGCCCCGAACAGAACGGGCCGGCGGGACGCAGTGAACCCCATCCACACCCCCAAGCCAGTATAGACCACACCGAACAGGCCAAGCAGCAGCCAGTTCGGCGAACCGGAGCTCGCACTGAGCCAGAGATGGATCAGGCCATTTGCAGCCAACAGCACGGCCATGATGAAGCGGAGCGACTTTGCCATCGCGTGGGATCCTGTTGCCTATTGCGACTCTATTCGGCCGCCAATGCCTCACGCCGCAGCTCCGCAGCACTTTTCTTCACGCTCTCGCTACGCAGCTGACCACACGCTGCGAAGATATCCCTCCCACGCGGCGTACGGATGGGGCTGGCATAGCCGGCGCGGTTGAGCACCTCGGCGAAGGCTTCGATCGTCTCCCAGTCGGAACACGCATAGGGCGCGCCGGGCCAGGGATTGAACGGGATGAGATTGATCTTCGCCGGCACGCCGCGCAGCAGTTTCACCAGATCGCGCGCCTCGGCCAGGCTGTCATTCACCCCCGCCAGCATGACGTATTCGAATGTCACGCGTTTGGAATTGCCGAGATCGGGATAGGCGCGGATCGCCTCGAACAGGGTTTTGAGGTCGTACTTCTTGTTGATCGGCACGATCTCGTCTCGCAGATCATCGCGCACCGCATGCAGCGAAATGGCGAGCATGGCGCCGGTGCGGGCGCCGAGTTCGGGAATTTTCGGGGCGACGCCTGCGGTCGACACAGTGATCCGGCGGCGGCCAATGGCGATGCCGTCGCCGTCTGAGATCGTGTCGATGGCCTCGGCGACATTGTCGAGATTGTAGAGCGGTTCGCCCATGCCCATGAAGACGATGTTTGTGAGCTTGCGGTCTTCGTTGCTGGAGGGCCATTCGGCCAGCTCATCACGCGCGATCAGCACCTGAGCGACGATTTCCTGCGCCGTCAGGTTGCGCACGAGCTTCTGCGTGCCGGTGTGGCAGAAGGTGCAGTTCAGCGTGCAGCCGACCTGGGACGAGACGCACAGCGCGCCTGACTTGCCGACATCGGGAATATAGACGCTTTCGCCCTCAACATTCGGGCCAAAGCGGGTGAGCCATTTCTGTGTCCCGTCGACGCTGATCTTGTGCTCGGCAATCTCCGGGCGCGCCAGACTGTAGCGTTCGGCCAGTTCGGCGCGCATTTCTTTCGCCACATTGGTCATCGCGTCGAAATCGGTCACGCCGAAATGATGCGCCCAGCCTCGCAACTGTTTTGCGCGCATGCCGGCCTTTTTCGCAGGCACACCCATGGCCTCCATCTCCGCCTTCAGGGCGGGAAGGGAGAGGCCGGCAAGTGAGCGCAGCTGGGGCGCGGGGGCGCGCGAAAGGTCAAGCGATGTGGTCATGCGCGCTATCTAGTTCATTTTTCCACAAAAAGCACGAGGGGCGGCACATCTGGCCGCCCCTCGAAAACACATGACTGGCAAAGGCGCCTTATTCGAAGGTCGCCGCCGTGGTCGGGCCAAGGCCGCCTTTCGGGTCGGGGCCGTACTTGTTCGGGCCTTGCGTGCCCGGGAAGCAGAACCAGACAATCTGGGCAATGCCCGAAACAAGGCTCACAATCGGAATGAAGCCGGCAACATAAAAGGCCAGCACCAGCCAACCGGTCTGGTTGAGATCATGGAAACGACGCACCTGCAGAGCGATTAGAGGAATGATACAGGCCAGCACAAACAGACCGACAAGACCGATCATGATCAAGCCAATGGCATTTGGTTCTCCATTGGAAAATCCACCTGCCGCAAATCCAATCCCGACGCCAATCGCCACGATCCCGTAGAAAAACAGAACGACCCACCAGAATTCAGATCTGCGAGACCGACCCTGAAAGTCCACATAGCGCTGGAAAAACAGCGTCACCGCGTCTGGAAAACTTACCATAGAAACCTCCCTAGCTCCCTTAGAGTGCGACCGCATCGCTTCCTCACGCGCGCAAACTAGACAAGTTTCCGAGCCGCGCCAAACGGTTTTCCCTAAATCTTTAGGGCAGTCGACAACAGCCTAGCGGCATGCATCACCGGCGCGCTCGATTGCACTGGCCGAGCCGGACAGGGAGAAATGATAGGCCACGGACGTGCCGCGCGCCGAGACGCTTTCCACGCGCAGCTCGCTGCCGCGCTCGATGGCGCGGACCAGTTGCGGATCATCCTCATCATCGGCAAAGGCCTCACTGCCGACATTGAACAGGGTCCAGGCCGAACGGCCTACGCGCGCGCGCGATGGGAGATCCTCGCGCAGATCATAGCCCACGCGCAGGCTTGGCTGGCTGTCGACACGACCCGAGCTGAGATAGGTGACGTAGAACCAGACATCGCCATGATTGGCGCTGCGCGGTGCCTTGTCGGTGGCTTCGGTGGCGGCGTAGCATATCGTCTCGCCACCAATATCCTGGGTAAAGACCTGCCAGTCCTTGAACCGTGCAATCGCAGTTGGATTGGCGGCCGCGGTTGACCCCACCATCCCTGTGATGAGCAGGAAGCATATCAATCGAAGGTAGAATATTGGCATGGCACGCATGTCGAAGACCTGATCTGATTCCTGTCTGGGCCGCAGAGTACTTACCTAAAAGGGTTAGGCGAGCGTTTGCGGCTCAATTTTGACGAAAGCCCATGTCTGTGCAGTTCCCTGTACACCAGCATGTTAAGTTGCCATTGCACATTGCGGAACTAGAGTGTCGCAAATCAAACTGAAAAGGCAACTCCATTGCCCCCGAAGGCTGCGTCTTCTTCTGAGCTTTCCCAACGCAAGCTCTTTGCAGAGCATATGGCCCGGATCGCAGAGAACCGGTGCCGGACATCCTTTGCCGAGCTGTTTGAGTTTTTCGCTCCGCGCCTGAACAGTTACATGCGCCAATTGGGCGCTGATCCGGCCGAGGCCGAAGAACTGGCCCAGGAAGTGATGATAACGCTGTGGCGCAAGGCCGATCAGTATGATCCGGCCAAGGCTTCTGTCTCGACCTGGATCTTCCGGATTGCCCGCAATCGTCGCATTGATGCCCACCGGCGCACGCGGCGTCCAGAACTGGACCCTGACGAGCCCATGCTGCGTCCGCCGGAACCAGAACAACCTGATATCACGCTGGATCGCGTACAAATGGAGGAAAGGGTGCGCGCGCAGATGGAAACCCTGCCACCAGAACAGCTTGAGCTGCTTCGCGCCGCCTTCTACCAGGGCCTGTCACACAGTGAGATTGCAAAGGCATTCAACCTGCCGCTGGGCACTGTGAAGTCGCGCATTCGTCTCGCTTTCAGCCGGCTACGCGGCCAGATCGAAGAAGAACCTTAACCGGGAGCTGCAAAAACTATCGGGCAGATTCCTTGACCCCATCCGTGATCGAACAATACTCGACAAAGACCCAAACCGGAGCCCAACTGGTGACCACTGAAACCGCCACGCCCATCTCAAGTGATCTCTACAGCGCCTATGCTGCCGGTGCGCTTGACCCGGCCTTCGCACTGCTGGTGGAAACGCAGGCCGCGCTGCGCAGCGATGTGCGCAATGCTGTGACAGTCAGCGAGGCCATCGCAGGCGCCGCTTTGGAACAGACCGCCCCTGTCGCTCTGCCCGATGGCGCGCTGGATCGTGCCCTGGCACACCTGGATGCGGTGGAGGCGAGCGTTGAACCCGATCTTGATGCCGTGCAACAGGCTGCATCCTCACTCGATGAGCTGCTCGCCCTGCCCGAGCCGCTGCGGGAAACCGCGTTGCTGGCTGCTGGTGAAAAGGGCTGGAGCTTTGCCGGACCTGGCCTGCGCCGACTTAGCCTGAATATCTCAGAGATGGCCGAAGCAGAGCTCTTCCGCATTGAGCCGGGCGCGGCCGTGCCCCGTCACACCCATGAGGCGACCGAATTTACATTGGTCATTCAGGGCGGGTTTTCCGATGACACCGGGAGTTTCGGCCCTGGCGACCTGGCCGTTAAAGGCCCGGCCGATACCCATATGCCCGTGGGCGATGAGGATGGTGTGTGCATAGTCCTGGCTGTGCGTTTGCCGGCCGGTGTCAGACTGATATGGCTGGAGCGGCGATCGCGCGGCGAAGGCGTGCGCTTGACCAGACCTTCC
>JALEGE010000092.1 GCA_022760335.1 Hyphomonadaceae bacterium | reverse complement strand
CAGCCAGGCCTTCCCCTCGGCGAGATCGTAATAATTGATCTCGCGGGTCTTGCCCGGTTCGGCGCTGGTGCGCGCCAGTGCCTTGCGGCCTGTCAGGGCATTGATCAGCGAGGATTTGCCGACATTGGAGCGCCCGGCAAAGGCGACCTCGAAGCGGTCGCCTGGCGGCAGGCCACGCAGGTTCACCACGCCTTTCACAAAGGTTACGGGCCCAGCGAAGAGCAGCCGCCCGGCTTCGAGCGCGTCTTCGCTGAATTCCGGCTCTGTCTCGCTCATTCGGCTGGGGCGTCGCCCTTGCGCCCGCGAAGGCGCGCGATCAGCTTGTCGAGTTCGGTTTCCACTCCGTTCCGGCGCATGATGAAGTATTGCTGGAGGAGAGACAGCATATTGTTCCATACCCAGTAGAGCACCAGGCCCACAGCGAAGCCGCCAAATACGAAAGTCAGGATGATCGGCAAGAAACGCATGACCGTTTTTTGCATCGGGTCTGTCGGTGGCGGGTTCAGCGATTGAAGTGCGGCCATGGTCAGGCCGTACAGGATCGGCAAGAGACCGATGCCCAGCACGATGCCGATTATTGGAATTGCCTTGATGTCTGAGGCCGCCCAGGGCAGCAGGCCGAACAGATTGCCGATGGCGAGCGGGTCGGGCGCGGACAGGTCCCGGATATAGCCAAAGGATTCATGGCGCATTTCCAGCGTCACGAAGAGCGTCTTGTAAAGCGCATAGAAGATCGGGATGGTCGCCAGGATGGGCAGGCAGCCAGCCAGTGGATTGGCCTTTTCGCGCTGATAGAGCGCCATGATCTGCTTTTGCCGCTCTTGTGGGTTGTCCTTGTACTTCTCCTGGATCTCCTTCATCGGCTCGGACAATTTCTTCATCTTCGCCATGGCCTTGTAGCTCTGATTATAGAGCGGGATCAGTGGCGTTTTGACGAGCACGGTGAATGCCAGAATAGCCCATCCAAATGAGCCGAGCATACTCTCCAGCCAAACCAGAATGTTGAAGAAAGGCTTGGTCAGGAAATAGAGAAAGCCCCAGTCGATTGCGTCATCAAAGCGCGCAAGACTGAGATCTTCTTCATACCCGCGAAGAACAGCCAGCTCCTTCGCGCCTGCAAAGATGCGGTGTTCGACAGTGATGGAGCCGCCTGCTGGAACCGTGACCGTCGAGCCTTCTGTCTTGACCTGATAGAGTGGCTCGCCAGTGGCCTGCTGCGAGAGATCGAATGAAGCACTGAAGGATGCGCCTTGCTGTGGGACAAGAGCGGCCATCCAGTATTTGTCAGTAAATCCGATCCAGCCTTCCGCATCGGCATTGGTATCGCCCTTGATACCCTTGCCCTTGGAGAGGTTCTTGTAGCTGCGCAGTTTCAGGTCATTGTCCAGCACGCCGATCAGGCCCTGATGGACGATTGCACTTGCACCTGCAGAGCCGGGATCGGTCGCATCCAGGAAGGCCTTGTAGTCGCCATAGCGCTGGATCACACCGAAGGGGCGCAGCGGGAAAGGCTGGTCCAGCGTATTGGTGATCGTGTCGGTATAGGTGAACATATAATCGTCATCGACCGCGATGGTGCGTTCGAAGCGGAGCGGGCCGTTCACGCGCTGCAGGGTGATCGGGCTGTCAGGCGTCAGCGTGGTGCCAGAGACGAGTTCCCAATTCGAATTCAGGCCGATGACATTTTGCGGCGCTTCGGTCGCGCTGCCTGGCGTTTGCCAACCATAGGTGGCGAAATAGCCGCTCTCGGAATTGGCCGGCCGCATCAAGCGCAGTTCTTCTTCCCGGTCGACGGTCAGAAAGTGGCGCTTCAGGTTTAGATCATCGATGCGCGCGCCGGTCAGATTGATCGAGCCATCCAGCGAAGGCCCGTCGAAAGGCACGCGGATATCGGTTTCCAGCGCGGCCTCCACCGTCGGGGCGATGACCGGTGCTTCAATGCCCAGAGCCTCGCGCTCGGCTTCAAGCTGAGCTTCGCGCTCGGCGGCGGCTTCCTGTGCGGCGCGCTGAGCTTCGCGCTGTGGGCCGACATAGAAAGTCTGGTAGGCAAACAGACACCCCAGCATCAACACCATGGCGATGATCAGGTTGCGTGTCTGATCGGGATCATTCGGCGCGTTGGGCGGCATGGCGAACTGGCTCGTCTTTTTGGTCTTGTTTCGAGGCGCTCAGGAGGGGTCGCGGGATGCGTCCAAAGCAGGCGCGAGGCTTATCAGGGCGCTTTTCATGTCGTCAAGCAAGCGAGGCCAGTCGATACGACCGGTCACACCTCGCGCGATGAAGACATAGTCGGCGCCAGGCACGCCATGTTCGGTGAGAAGAAGGCGGGCTGCTTCGCGCAGGCGGCGCTTTGCGCGGCTGCGGGCGGGTGAATGGCCGATCTTCTTGGTGGCGGTATAACCCTCGCCGATCCAATCGCCTACGGGAGCCGGGCGGCGCACAGCCTGGACCACCAATGACTTGCGCCGCTCTGTCCTGCCATCGCGTGCGGCAAGGAACTGAGAGCGGCGCTTCAGGCGTCGAAGATGGGCTGAGGCGGCCAAGGGCGCCTCCGAATTGGCTGGCTCTAGGCCGAAAGGCTCTTGCGGCCCTTCATGCGGCGGCGTGCAAGGACCTTGCGGCCATTCTTGGTCGCCATGCGCGAACGGAAGCCGTGGGAGCGGGCGCGCTTGAGGCGGCTGGGCTGGAATGTGCGTTTCATCGGGGGCTCTCGCCTCTAAGGTCTGGTTCGGATGTTTCCGGAAAGGGCGCTAGCTACAGAATCCGAGGGGGCGTTGTCAAGCACGCGCAGTGTGTTCTTCTCCGTTCACGAGGGTTTGAGCCTGCCGGGACGGGACGTGAAGTGCGCGTGACGGCGGGTAATTCTATATGCCGGAGCAATCTAGAATGAAAATGAGCGTGAAGGCCGCTGCATGAAGTTTCCGTTTTCCCTCCTGATCGGCACGCTCGTGATTGCTGTCCTGGGGCTTTTCCCTCTGGTGGCGACTGCCGAGGTCGAAACAGCCACGACCGTCGAACGTGAACGGCCCGCGCGCCATGGCGCCTGGAGCGCATTGCTGGGCGCATATGTCCGCCCCAATGCGGATGGCGTGAACCGGTTCGACTATGGCGCGTTGCAGGCGAATGCTGACGACCGTGCGGCGCTGGCGGGCTATATTGAGAGCTTTGAACGCCTCGATTTCAGCGCGTTGACCCGAGATGAGGCCTTCGCCGCCTGGGCCAATCTCTATAATGCGCTCACCGTGCAACATATTGTCGAGCGCTATCCTGTGCGCTCGATCCGTTCGGGCTATTTCATTGGGCCATGGAAGCAGGTGAAAACACAAGCAGGTGGCGGCGAGGTTTCCCTGGACGAGATCGAGCACGACATCCTGCGTGTGCAGTGGGACGAGCCACGTGTGCACTATGCCGTCAATTGCGCCTCTATCGGCTGCCCCAATCTGCGGACCACGGCTTGGGAGGCGGCGACGCTGGAGGCCGATCTCGATGCGGCGGCCCGCGCCTATGTCAATCATCCGCGCGGCGTCTCGGTGCGTGCGCGCGGCGGGCTGGAGGTTTCTTCCATTTACAAATGGTTTGATGATGACTTCGGCGGCAGCGAGGCTGGGGTGATCGAACATCTCCTGCAGTATGCCGAACCGGACCTGGCCGCGCAGATCCGCGCGACTCCAGATATTCGCGGCTATGACTATGATTGGGATCTGAACGATGTCGAATGAGCAGGCACCTGCCGAGCATGAACCGCGCAAGCGGCAGCCGATCTGGATCCGCCTCTGGCCCATCTATCTTATCGCTGCCGGTATTCTCATCGCCTGGCAGGCGGGCGTGTTCCAGTATCTTTCGCTCGAAACCCTGCGCGCGAACTATGCCGTCTGGGCCGGATTCGTGGCGGAGAACCTCGTGCTTTCCTTCGTGATTTTCGTGGCCATCTATGCCGCCGCAACCACTTTCATGCTGCCAGGTGCGCTATGGATTACCATTGCTGGCGGATTGCTGTTCGGCCTGGCGAGCGGCGCGCTGGCGACGATTGCGGGGGCTACGCTGGGCGCGTCCATCCTGTTCTTCGCCGCGCGCACGTCCATCGGCACAACTCTGCACCAGCGGGCAGGACCTTTCTTGAAGAAGATGGAGCGCGGCTTCCGCGAGGATGAGCTGAGCTATATGTTCTTCATGCGCCTCTTTCCCGCCATGCCATTTCCGGTTGCCAATATCGCGCCGGCATTGCTGGGGGCGAAGTATCGCAACTTTCTCCTAACGACGGCGGTTGGCATTATCCCAGGTGTCGTCGCCTACACCTGGATTGGGTTCAGCTTGCGCAGCAGTCTCGATCCGGAAGAAACCCAGTCCCTGCTTGGCGTTGTCGGGAACTTCCTGCCGGCCTTTGCCGCGCTCGGGATCGTGGCGCTGATGCCCGTGGCCTACAAGAAGTTTTTTGGCAGGAAAAAGCCCGATTCCCTGGAAGGCACGACACAATGAACCCGAGAGAGCACGGCGCAGCGCGGCGCGAGTTAAAAGCTGATCTTGTCGTTATCGGCGCGGGCTCGGCCGGGCTCTCGGCGGCGGCTGGTGCGGCCATGCTGGGCCTTGATGTCGTGCTGTATGAAAAAGGCGAGATGGGGGGTGATTGCCTGAACTATGGCTGTGTCCCTTCCAAGGCGCTGCTTAGCGCGGCCAAGGCGATCCAGGGCGTTCGCGAGGCTGCGAAATATGGCGTGACGGCTAGTGCGCCCAAGGTGGACTGGCAGGCCGTGAAGGCGCATGTCCAGGGCGCTATCGACACTATCGCGCCTGTCGACAGCCAAGAGCGGTTTGAAGGGCTTGGGGTCACCGTGATCCGCGAACATGCCCGCTTTTCCGACCCGCGCACCATTATTTCTGACAGCACGCGCACGCGTGCGCGAAGGATCATTCTGGCGACGGGCTCACGGGCCTTTGTTCCCCCCATAGAGGGACTGGATGAAGTGGATTATCTCACCAATGAGACGATCTTTTCCATGCCAGAACAGCCCGCGCATCTCCTTATCCTTGGCGGCGGTCCGATTGGCATGGAAATGGCGCAGGCCTTCAACCGGCTTGGCTCGAAGGTGACGCTTGTCGAGATGAGGCGCGTGCTAGGCCAGTCCGATCCCGAACATGCCCGACTGGCGGCCGAGACCCTGCGCGAGGAGGGTGTGACGCTGTTGGAGGGCCACAAGGCCGAGCGTGTGGAAAGGATAGGCGCTGGCCTTCGCCTGACTGCCTCAAATCCCGAAGGTGAACTCACACTTGAAGGCTCGCATATCCTCGTGGCTTTGGGCCGGCGCGCGGTGCTGGATGGGCTGGGACTGGAGACAGGCCAGGTCGCCCATGATGGCCGTTCCATTACGGTGAAGGATACGCTTCGTTCGGTCTCGAACGCGCGCGTCTGGGCGTTGGGCGATGTGGCAGGCTTCGGCCAGTTCACCCATCTTGCTGGCTGGCACGCTTCAGTTTTCGTGCGCCGGGCCTTCTTTAAATCACCCTTTGCCAAGGCCTCCAGCCTGCCTCTGCCGGCGGTGACCTACACATCTCCAGAAGTCGCTCAGATCGGCCTGACCGAGGCTGCTGCCCGCGACAAGCATGGCGATGCGGTCAAAACGTCCTGTTTTGCCTTTGATGAGAATGATCGCGCAATCGCTGAGGGGCGCACGAAGGGCGAAGCCAAACTGGTGATCCACAAAGGCAAGCTGTTGGGAGCTTCGATTGTAGGCGATGGTGCCGGCGAGATCCTGCAAATGATCGCCCTGGCCATGTCCAATGGGCTTAAGGTGAAGGATCTCACCAATTTCATCTCGCCTTATCCAACTCGTACCGAAGTGGTGAAGCGCGCAGCTTCAGCCTATTTCACCGAGACCGTGTTTGGGCCAGGCGCGAAACGGCTTGTCGGCTTGCTCCAGCGGATCCCCTAGCGTAACGCTTTTCGTCAGTATGACGGCGGAGACCTCATCCTCACACCCCACGGCAGGCGGGGGCGGGCCGGGCTGGCAGCACAGCCTGTCAGTCCGCCTGTTCTGGCTCACCATGGCGATGATCCTGCTCGTTGAGTTGATCGTCTTCATCCCCAGTGCGACAGCCTTTCGTGCCAACTGGCTGGAAGAAAAAGCCCAGGCCGCACGCATCGCTTCACTTGCCGTGGAGGCCTCACCCTCGCGTGATCTTTCCATGGAACTCTCTGATTCGCTTCTGGAATCGGCGGGGGTCCTGGCCTTGACCGAACTGGATGACAGTATGCGCATCCGGCTTTTGCCTGCGGCGGGGCCGATTCCGCAGCCGGTAATCCCGATCGACCTGCGCCAGGAGAGCTATATGTCCAGCGTCTCGGCGACGGCGGGAACTTTTTTCGCGCCACAGGGCCGCTCGCTGATGATCATCGATCATGGCGCACGGCAGGGACGGGTAATCGAAGTGATCGTATCTGAGGCGCCGCTAAAAGGCGCGCTGTGGGCCTATGGTGGGCGGATCCTGTTGCTCTCCCTCTTGATTTCATTGGCAGCAGGCGGGCTGGTTTTCGCAGTTCTCTTTGCACTTGTTGTGCGACCCATGCGGCGTGTGACCCGCTCGGTCGAACAGTTTCGGCAGGACCCTGGCGATTGGACCGGGCACCTGTCGCCAACCACGCGCCGGGATGAAATCGGCCGCGCCCAGAATGCCCTTGCCGATATGGAGAGCGCGGTCTCGGAGAGTTTCCGCCAGCGAGAGCGCCTCGCAGAGCTCGGCGAGGCTGTCGCGCGTATCAATCATGATTTGCGGGGATCCCTCGCCGCAGCCCAGCTGGTATCGGAGGGATTGGCGCGGTCCGAAGATCCGCGCGTGAAGCGTGCCGCGCCGCGTCTGGAGCGCGCGTTGGAGCGTGCCATCACCCTGGCCACCCAAACCCTGCAATATGGCAAGACAAGCGCGCCCAAGGCGGACCTGCATCCCTGCGCGCTGGCCATGATCCTTGATGAGGCGGCTGAAGAGGTGCTGGCTGGCAAGCCGGGCATCACCTGGCAGAATCAGGTCGATGCCCGGCTCACCGTGCAGGCCGATGGCGATCATCTCCATCGCATTGCCGCCAACCTCATCCGCAACGCGGCGGAAGCCATGGGCGAGAGCGGGGAAATCCGGGTAGAACTGGAGGACCGCATCTTGCGTGTGTGCGACACCGGTTCGGGCTTGCCGGAGGAAATCATAGAAACCTTGTTCAAGCCATTTGGCAGCGCGGGTAAGCGCGGCGGCACCGGGCTTGGACTTGCCATTGCGCGAGATCTGGCGCGGGCCATGGGGGCGGAATTGCGCCTCGGTGAAACCGGAGCGGATGGTACAGCCTTCGAACTGGAATTTGCCGAAGTGCCGGATTGGTCGGGTGAGGCGGCGGCGCAGTGAATCTCTCCTATCGCCCGCCGCCAGGGCCGGTCCAGATCAGATTTTCTGACGCTCATCTTCTGGTGATTGGAAAGCCGCCAGGCTTGCTTTCTGTTCCGGGGCGAGGGCCGGAAAAGGCCGACTGCGTGCTGGCGCGCTTGGGTCTGATGCTCGGTAATGTGCTCACCGTACACCGGCTCGACATGGAAACCTCCGGCCTCATGGTGTTTGCACGCACGAGACAGGCGCAGTCAGCCTTGTCCCGCAGTTTTGCCGAACGCCGGGTTGCCAAGCGTTATGTCGCCGAGATTGCAGGCGTATTGGCTGGAGAGGCCGGAAGGGTGACACTGCCGCTGATCGCCGATTGGCCCAACAGGCCTCTTCAGAAAGTTGATCACGAAAGTGGCAAACCCTCCGAGACCCATTGGCAGGTTCTCGCGCGTGGTGAGGCGTCAACGCGTGTTGCGCTGACCCCGGTCACCGGACGCAGCCACCAATTGCGGGTGCATATGGCGGAACTTGGCCACCCGATTCTCGGCGATCAGCTTTATGCGCCGCGAGAGATCCGGGCTTTAGCGCCGCGTCTTCTGCTGCATGCCAATAGTCTGGAGTTTCCACATCCGGAGACCGGGGAGAGCGTGGCTTTCCATGAACCGGTGCCTTTCTAGTTATCACTCTCTGGTGCCGGAAGTTCCCGTTCAGGTTCAGGCGGAGCAAGCGCGAGCGCAACGCCCTCGCGACGACGGTCCGAACCACCTTCCAATCCGTCCTCACGCACGACAATCACATTCAGGCCGGAATTTTCTCCAGCGCGCTCGGTCACCTGATAGCCTTCACTGCGCAGATGCTCGGCCCAGATTTCTCCGTCAGGCGCGGAGGTTTCCACTCCAACGGTCTCGCCTCGGGCAATGACATTGGGCAGGTCGATGGCTTCTTGCGCGCTCATCTGCCAGTCCAACACGCCGATCAGGGTTTTCGAGACATAGGCGATGATTGAGTTTCCGCCCGGCGAGCCCGTGACCATCACCAGTTCGCCATCTGAAGCAAACACAAAGCTTGGCGACATGGAGCTGCGTGGGCGCTTCCCGCCGGCGGGGGCATTGGCCACTGGCAGGCCATTCTTCATCGGGTCACGGGCAAAATCCGTCAGCTCATTGTTGAGCAGGAAGCCATCCACCAGGACAGAATTGCCGAAGGGCGACTCCACTGTAGCGGTCATGGAGACCGCGTTACCCTCAAGGTCGACAATGGAGATATGTGTGGTGCCGCCGCCTTCTTCTGTGGTGTCGCGGCCCCACAGATCGATCATCGGGCCACGCGCCAGAACGGCGCCGGGATCGCCTGGTGGTTCTGCGCGTGCCGGATCGCCGACATCCTGAAAACGCGCATCGAGATAATCAGGATTGATCAGGTCCGCCGCGGGGACAGGCACGAAATCCGGATCGGCGACATAGTGGTCGCGGTCGGCATAAGCCAGGCGCTGAGCATTCACCCAATGGCCCAGATCGCGCAGCTGGTTGAGCCCCGCTGGAACGCCCTTGATGCGTTCATACAGGCCCATAATAGCGGGCTGGGTCACGCCGCCTGAACTTGGCGGCGGGGCAGAGCAGATCGTGTAGTTCCGATAATCTCCGCAAAGTGGCGGGCGCAGCTCGACCGTATAGTCCCTGAGATCGTCCAGGGTCATTGCGCCAGGCTCGGCATCTTCGGTGACGGCGGCGACAATACGCTGCGCACGCGGCCCGGTATAGAAGGCCGGCGGGCCAAGCGCGGCCACCTCGCTGAGGGCTTCGGCATAGGCGGGATTTTGCAGCTTTGTTCCGATCGCAACGGGCGAATCGCCAGGATAGAAATATGCCGCCGCCGCACTGCCTGGTTCATCCAGGCGCATCACACTGCGCAAGCGCTCATTGGCGAGATATCCACCCAGGCGCGGCGAGACCTCAAAGCCCTCATTGGCAAGTTCGATGGCCGGCGCGAAGAGGCGCGCCCACTCACTGCTCCCGTGCACATCATGGGCGGCCTTGTAGAGCGCCACTGCACCGGGCACACCAACGGCGCGGCCAGACTGCCAGGCCGGCAGGAAGCCCATGACTTCGCCATCCTTGATGAAAAGCTCTGATGTCGCCGCAGCCGGGGCCGTCTCGCGTCCATCATAGACAAGTGTCTCGCCGCTTTCGCGCAGATAGACCAACATGAAGGCACCGCCCCCGAGGCCCGAACTTTGCGGTTCCACCAGGCCGAGCACGGCATGCACGGCGATGGCCGCATCAACGGCATGGCCACCCTCGGCCAGCACATCAAGGCCGGCCTGAACCGCCCGTGGATCGGCGGCTGCCACCATGGCGCCGTGCGGCCAGGCGGGTATGTCCAGTTCAGGCTGTGCATCAAGCACAGGTTCGGGTGCGGGGGTTGGTGTGGACTGGTTGCAGGCCGCCAAGGCCAGCAGGGCAGCGCTGCCAACAAGATTTCTCCAGATCATACTCATGGTACCGCCCTTGGCAAAGTTTCCTGCCAAGGCTTAGGAGACATTGGCGCGAAACGAAAGGTGTCAAAAATGGGGCAGGCGGGACCGCACAATACGATAACCGATATTGATGGCCTTACAGTCGGCAATGCTCATGATGCAGGCGTTGTAACGGGCGTCAGCGTTATTTTGGCCGAAGCGCCTGTAACGGCTGCAGTTGCGGTGGCGGGCGGCGGGCCTGGTACCCGTGAGACGGATCTTCTGAAATCTGGCATGCTGGTCCAACAGGTGGATGCGGTGGTCCTGTCCGGCGGTAGCGCATATGGCCTGGCGGCAGCGGATGGTGTGGCCGCAGAGCTAGGCGCGCAGGGGCACGGATTTGGTCTGATCGATCTGCCCGGCGTCCCGAAGACGCCGATTGTACCGTCAGCAATTCTCTATGACCTGGCCAATGGTGGCGACAAGGCCTGGGGCGCCGCGCCGCCCTATGGTGCGCTTGGCCGTGCGGCCTTGCACGCGGCTGCTAAGGATTTTGCTCTGGGGCGGGCCGGTGCAGGCTATGGCGCCCGCGCCGGGCAATTGCCTGGCGGACTTGGTTCGGCCAGTTGGCAAACCGATGATGGCATCACGGTCGGTGCACTTGTGGCGGTAAACTGCTTCGGTGCCACTCAGATGCCGGGCACGGATTGTTTCTGGGCCTGGCCTTATGAAGTAGAGGGCGAGTTTGGCGGGGTGCGCCCGCCGGCTGGTTACTCGGTAAGGCCAGAAGATTGGGGGGCGGCCAAGATCAATCCCGCGCCTGGGCAGAACACCACCATTGCCTGTGTCGCGACAGATGTGGCGTTGACGGCCAGCCAGGCCCAGCGCGTCGCTGACATGGCGCTTGCTGGTCTTGCCCGTGCAATCCGCCCGGTCTTTGCTCCTGTTGATGGTGACACTGTGTTTGCCCTGTCCACGGCGCGCGGAGCAGAGCGCGAGGTGGATGCGATCACCTTGTCGCGGATTGGAGAATTGGCCGCGGGATGCCTGGCCCGGGCGGTTGCACGCGGTGTCTGGCTGGCCGGACAATCGCGCGCAGGCACATAAAAGCGCAAAAAAGGCTGTCAGCAGCGCTTGCCACCGCATGGGGGCTTGGGTATGTGTCCGCCCTCACTGGTCAGGTCCGATAGCTCAGCTGGATAGAGCACTTGACTACGAATCAAGGGGTCGGGGGTTCGAATCCTCCTCGGACCGCCAGTGTTTTCAAGGCAGTGCGAGTTCAAGGCTTAGCCGTCGGTATGGCATTCCGGGCGGTCACGCCCGCCTGTGCAATTCGTCAGCCACCAGGAAACATGCAGATATTCCGGGTAAGTTAGAGGCACGCGGCCCATATTCGTGCCGGGATAATTCCGTTCCGGGTCGGAGAGGAAGCGTTGCAGACGCCGTTCGGTCCAGCGTTCACTGCGCCCTGAAAGGGCTTCGGAATAGGGATATCCTTCAACACCGCCAATGCGGCGTCCGGCAATGTGAAGAAGGCTGGGGCCGACCACGGTCTCGTCTGTGTCCAGGGCATGGCATGAGGCGCATTTGGAGTTGAAGACGACGCTGCCGGGATGGATGCCGAGAGCGGCAAAGGTTGCGGCCTGCTCTTTTGCTATGGCGCGCACACCATCATATCCCGCAAGCGTCAGCGAGGGCACCTCGATCGTTTTGTCATCCAGGGGAGCTGGCGGTTTGGGCCGGATCAGGATGACATGCGCGCTGTCTGTGAGGAAGGCGAGCATGCCGGAGGAAAGCTGGAGCGAATCGCGCATCCGCTCCCCGATATGGATGTCTTCGGAATAGATAATCCGCGCACCATCGCGGCGCAGGCGGAACAGGGTCTGGGCATCAAGGGAGGAGACAAGAAGGTCGCCATGCCACTCTGGAAAACTCGGAGACGTGATCTCAAGAAGCGCGCCAATGCCAATGGACGGCACATAGGCGAAGGCGGGCAGGGCATAGTCAGGCCCCTCATGCTGTCCCTGGACCGGGTTTGAGTCCCAGGGGCGGCGGGGGAAGCCATAGCCCATTCCATAGGTAACTTCCGGCCAGCCATAATTGGTATCGCGGAGAATGTGATTGACCTCGTCACCGCCATTGGGGCCATGCTCTGTTGTAAAGACATGCCCGTCATGGGTGACCGTAAGCCCCTGTGGGTTGCGCATGCCATAGGCGAAGATCTGCGAAGTCCCGGCTTCAAGGTCCAATTCGTGGACCTTGCCATAGGACTGTTCCAGATCCATGGGCGCATTGATCGGGGAATTGTCGCCGTCAAAGTCGAAATCGCCTACAGTCAGAAGCAGCTTTCCATCGGGTTGGAAAGCCATGCGGCCACCATCGCGCATGCCGCTATAGAGGTTCCCGGTCAATTTCAGTTCCAGGCAGGGATTGGACTGGAAAACCTGTTGCCACTCCGCGTCGCTATCTTGCTGCAATCCGTTTGGCCCAGCGTGCACCACGGTTTGGCTTACCACCTCGCGCAGGCACTCGTCATCATAGCGGTGATGCGAGACAAACAGTTCATAGCGCCCGTCTGCAATCGGACGGACCACGGAGTCGAGCGTGCGCAGCCAGACGCGGTTGAAGCCGGGCGTCTTGGCCATTTCACTGGCTTCAAACTCCGGCAGGCGCATGGGGACCTGCATATCGGTGTAGGTGACCGCCCCATGGGTTGCGTCTTCGGTGAGGCCGGAGATATAGCCCACGCGTCCTTTCGGTGTGACAATCACCAGAAGGCCGTCCACTTCAGTAATCGAACCGCCAGATCCTGGAAACGAGGCGAGCGGAAAGGTCAGGCGTTCCAGGCTGAGATTATTGCTCTCCAATGGGCGCCAGTCGAGCGTGATTTCATCACTGTCAACCAGGTTCCAGGTGTCGACAGGATCAACAGTCTGTACCGAAAGCGCCATCTGAACGCGGGTCTTCAGCTTGTTGAAAGATGGTGTGCCATGGAACAAGGCCCCGCCGACGAATGCGGCAGAAGCAATCAGTCCTGCAAGAACAAGTAGACAGCCGGTCCAGAGCCAGCGTGGCCGACCGGATGTATCCTTGATCGTCAGATAGCGCACGGCATTGAGCACAAGGTGTGCGGGGGCACGCAGCGAATTTGACATCCCCACCATCTCCAAGCACCTGAAATATGTTCAGGTTAAAGCAATAACCAATCTTACGCGGCTCTGCTCGGCCGCTCCGAGACACATAAGTAGCGGTTTAGTTCGAAAGTTTCGACAGTAAAAGCTATCGGGGAGAGCCGATCTCTTCAAATTCGCGCCCTGCGTGACCTTAGGAGGCTGGTGCGTGCTCTGATGCTGGGAGTTTGAGCGCTTCAGAACTCTCTTGTTGAGTTGGATGCCCGAAGATACGCAGATGCAACATGGTCAAGGCGGGAAGCACGAAGATCAAAACTGTCGTGCCAATCAAAATACCAAAGCCCAGTGCAATTGCTGTTGGTACGAGGAACTGTGCCTGAACGCTGGTTTCCAGGATGATCGGCGTCACACCGAGGAATGTGGTGAGCGTTGTCAGCAGGATCGGGCGAAACCGGTCGAGTATGGCTTCAATCACGGCGGATTCATCAGGCTGCCCATCGGCCAGGCGTTCATTGATGAAATCGATGGCCATCAACGCATTGTTGATGATCACACCTGAAAGGCCGATGATGCCGAACATGGACAGTATGGTCATGTTCATGCCCAGCATGGCGTGTCCCAGCAGTGCCCCCATGAAACCGAAGGGGATTGCCACCATGACGATCAAGGGCTGGCTGTAGGATCGGAAAGACAGCGCCAGAAGAGAGAAGACAACCATCATCGCGAAGGTGAAGTTACGTGCCATGGCGGGCTGCGCACGCGCCTGTTCTTCCTGTTCTCCGCCAAGGCTGATTGTGAGGCCCGCAATCTCCTGTTGAAGCTCGGGCTGGACCGTCCCCATGATATATTGGGTCACCGCCGTCGCGCTGGCGATTTCCGGGTTCAGGTCGGCTGTCAGCAGATACACCCTGCGTGCATCAATGCGCGTAATCGTGGCTGGCGCTGGCCCGATTGTGATTTCGGCCAGACTTGAGAGCGGAATAAACTCGCCATTCGCGGGGATGCGCAGAGTTTGCAGCGTGTCGAGAGAGTTGCGCTCATGAGCGGGCAGACGGACGCGCACCTCGATTTCCT
>JALEGE010000091.1 GCA_022760335.1 Hyphomonadaceae bacterium | reverse complement strand
TCCTGCCCGCGATCGAGATTATTCCGCGGCAATCGCCTCGGTTGTATCCACGCTCAGGCCGGGCCCCATGGTGGAGCTGAGCGAGATGCGCTTGACATAGGTGCCCTTGGCGCCGGACGGCTTGGCTTTCATCAGCGCGCCGACAAAGGCCTTGAAATTGGTTTTCAGATCATCCTCGGAGAAGGAGGCCTTGCCGATGCCGGCATGCACGATGCCGAGCTTTTCGACGCGGAACTCAACCGAGCCGCCCTTGGCGTCTTTCACCGCCTGGCCGACATTCGGGGTGACCGTACCCACCTTCGGGTTCGGCATCAGGCCGCGCGGACCAAGCACCTTACCGAGACGGCCAACCACGCTCATCATGTCCGGAGATGCAATGACGCGATCAAAATCCATCATGCCGCCCTGGATCTGTTCCATCAGATCCTCGGCGCCGACAATATCTGCACCAGCTTCGCGGGCCTCGTCAGCCTTCGCGTCGCGCGCAAACACGGCCACACGGACCGCCTTGCCCGTACCAGCCGGCAGAGAGACCATGCCGCGCACCATCTGGTCGGCATATTTCGGGTCAACGCCGAGATTGACGGCGATTTCGACGGTTTCGTCGAATTTCGCCGTGGCGTTTTCCTTCACAGTCTTCACCGCCTCGTCGACGGAGTAGATCTTTTCAGCTTCAAGTTTCGCCGCAGCGGCGCGGAAACGTTTACCAGCCATGTCCCTACTCCACCACTTCCAGGCCCATGGACCGGGCCGAACCAGCAATGATGTTCTGCGCCGCATCCAGATCGTTGGCGTTCAGATCCTGCATCTTCTGCTCTGCGATCTCACGGCACTGGGCCATGGTCACCGTGCCGACCGTCTGCGAGCCGGGCGCATTGGCGCCGGACTTGATCTTCGCAGCTTTCTTCAGGAGCACCGAAGCCGGCGCCGTCTTCACCACAAATGTGAAGGACTTGTCCTGATAATAGTCGATCACCACCGGCAGGGGCAGGCCCTGTTCCATCTGCTGGGTCTTCGCATTGAAGGCCTTGCAGAATTCCATGATGTTGATGCCGCGCTGACCGAGGGCCGGGCCCACGGGCGGAGACGGGTTGGCCTGACCGGCCGGAATCTGGAGCTTCAGCTGCCCCAGCAGTTTCTTCGCCATGATATCCTCACTTGGCTATTCGCATTGAGGGGCGTGGTACGGCGCGAACATGGACTTGAAACGTCCGCCACCTCCCACGCGGGAGTTTTCCACAGGGCTGATCACCCCGCGAAAGGGCGCTATCTGACGGAAAGGCCGTCGCGCGTCAAGCCTGCGGCTGAGACTCCGGCGTGGCCACTGGTCTGTCATATTCCAGCACCAGCCGGCCAAGTGCGAAATCCACCATGCCGCGCCCGCGCTGGAAGGTATAAAGTCGGCGCGCGCAGGCCGCGCTCATTCGCCCGCCCTTCACCGTCCAGACCAGCGCGGCGAGGCCACCACCAATGAGTATGCGAAGTACACCTTCACCTCCGGCAAGCACGCGCGCCAGCACGCCACCCCCGCGCCGGCCATGGATCATCAGCGCATCGGTCATCCCCGTGCGCCGCCAGCGCGTCAACAGCCAGTCCAGGGTCGCCCGCCCGTCCGGGATGCGCTCAAAGGTCTTGGCCCCGGCCGCATCGGCAAAAATTTCGTCCTGGCGCAGCAGCGCATCGAAGAACAGCGTGTCCTCTCCGCCCACCAAACTAAGCGAAGTATCAAAGCTCAGGCCATGGCCACGCACAACCGCAAGATCAATCAGGCAATTGTCCGTCGCGCCCGGCTTGGCCCGCAAACCATCCGTCAGGACAGGTTTGGAGTGAAAATCGCCAGCCTTCATCCAGTCTGGCGGCGCGCTCTCATACAGCGCCTCGACCGTGCCGAACACCACCGCTGCGCCGGTCGCGACCTGGCGCTGCCAAAGCGTGGCCAGCCAATGCTCGGCCGGCAATTCATCATCATCGATGAAGACGAGAAAATCATCACCGGCCTGGCTCGCCTCGGTCAGCGCCCGGTTGCGCACATGCGCGACGCCCGGCTCGCTCTCGCGCACATAGTGAACCGGATAAGCCAGCTCTTCT
This sequence comes from Hyphomonadaceae bacterium, assembly GCA_022760335.1. Classification (GTDB taxonomy): domain Bacteria; phylum Pseudomonadota; class Alphaproteobacteria; order Caulobacterales; family Hyphomonadaceae; genus UBA5336. The sequence continues at coordinate 3,784 of JALEGE010000091.1, read as the reverse complement.
TTCTGCAGGGCATCCGTCACCGATTTTGCCCGGCCATCGGGATTATTGTCGATCACCAGGATGCGCACGCGCATTTCCACGCCCGCTGGAATGGCCTGCTCCTGAAGCGCAGCGAGCAGCTCGGTCAGCTCTTCATTGCGCTGATAGGTCGGGATGCAGATAACCAGAAAGCTCACGCCGGAAGGCTCCTTTTTCACGAATTCTGCGAAAAGAGTGTTGCTCAAAGGCAAATGCAAGTTTTTCGCCAGTGCGCAATTGGTAGTTTGGCTTGCCCTGCCCGGCTGCATCCGCCAAAAGGGGAAGCATATCTGCGTCCCCCGGCCACGGAGCCTTCGCCTCATGTCAGCAAATATCGCCGCGATCGCCAACCTGAAGGGCGGCGTCGGGAAATCCACGACCACGGTGATGCTGGCCGATGGCCTCGCCTATTATTTCGGGCTCGATGTGCTTGTCATCGATCTCGACAGCCAGGCCAATACAAGCCAGGTGCTGCTCACCGAGACCGGGCTCGATCAGGTCGCCGACCAGGACAAGGGCGCGCACGAGTTGCTGGGCCAGTTCGTGCGCGGGGAATCCCCGCTGGCCGGGCCATTCATTGTGCCAAACGCGGTCTCACTTGAAGAATTGCGCAAGGCCGAAGAAAATGATGACCGCAATGGCTGGGTCTCGATCCTTCCATCGCATCCCAAGCTGCGCCTTGCTGAAATGTCGCTGGAGGAAGACTGGTATTCCACCACCGGCACGCCATCGACGCTGACCGCGGCACTGACCGAGCACTTTCGCGGCGCAGTGGAGCCTCTGCTCTCACTCTATGATGTGATCCTGATCGACTGTCCTCCGCACCTCTCGCCACTGGCGCGTGCCGCACTCGCCACCGCCGACACATTCGTGCTGCCAACACTGGCTGACCCGATTTCGATCTGGGGCTCTAAACAGTTTTCAGACTGGGTCACGGACAATGTGCGCAGCGACTTGGCGGCAAACAGTTTTGTTGTGGTCACGCGTTTTCGGAACACGGCCCTGGCCCGCCAGATCCGCGCTGATATTCAGGATGTCTATCTCAAGGATCGCTATTTCGGCGCTGTGATCCCCGACAGTGTCAGCGTTCTGAAGGCGATGGACCGCCCCTCCCTCGACAGCTACAATACATTTCGAGGCAAGTATGGCTCAGTAACGGCAGATATCCGCCGACTGGCCCAGCGTTATGCCGATTTCATGCAGCAACGAACAGGAACACCATGGGAAATGGTGAGAAAATAGGCGCCGCGGAATATCTCGACCGGCTGTTCGAAGTGATCCGTGAGGAGGCACACGCCAATCCGGAATTCGCCGCGCGCCTGATACGAGCAACGGGCGGAGAAGTGACCTTTCCGGAAAAGGACAAGGCCGTTCTCCTGAACCCGCTCGACATTGCCGCGCGCGAAGGCGCCGAGGGCGTGGTCGATCAGTATGCCAGCCTTGACGCATCAACCCTGCGGCGCGTTCTGAAAACGCACAATCTCGCCACCCCCGTGGATGTGCGCACACGCAGCAAGGAAGATCTCCTCAATATGCTGGCCCAGCGCGCCTGCGAGCGCGTTGCCTCCCGGTCCAGCATCAAGTCGGACTGATCCAAGAAAACTACTCGCACTAAAAAACGAAAAGGGCCGCTTGAGGAAACTCGCGCGGCCCTGATTTTTCCAAACCCGTGGACAAGTGCCTAGTTCAGGCGCTCACAAACCGGCGGCAGACGCGGCTCATCATAGACACGCCCGCCTGTGGCCAGGCACACACCATTGTCCATTGCCATGATATCCAGTGAGACCAGAGAAGCATTTTCCTCAGATACATCGGAGATTATCTTACGGACCGGATACTTCACCAGGTCTTCTGACTGCGCCAGACATGTGAAAGTGCACCGATAATCATGCGACACTGTGGAGCTGACGCGCGAAGACAGGCTACGATTGGGCGTTTCCGCTACGGAAGAGGCCGCACGCTCCACACGCTGATTATTTTCCAAGGTTTGCTGCGGTTTCAGATTTGGCTCGACGGCCGCGTAGCTAGTCACCTCAACTGGAGCGGAAATCTGCCGCACTTCGACAGGTGCAACCGCGATCTCAGCGGGTTCGGTATATGACGGCGACGCCACCAGTTCCGACTCGGCGGCACCAGCCAGTTCAAGTGCCTCCGGCTGCAAATCCGGCGCGATTTCGCTCTCGGCAAGTGCGGTTGTGGAGAGCGCGCGCAGTGGAACTGCCGTCGGGTCAACCCGGTCTACGGCCGCCCGGTCGGCACTATAGGCCGCCTGAAGCGTGACAGAACCATCTACCACAAGTGACGCCGCCAGCATGGGGGAGTTCGTTGCCGGCATGCCAACCGTGTTCGGGTTGATCGACGGTAGAGCCGTGGCCGCGCCATAGCCAGACGGGAAAGAGCCATCGCGCCCAACAGCCAGCATCAGCATGTCTGTGTCGCTTGCATCAGGCGACATCAAAGATCCACCTGCGATCACCATGCCATTGGGCAGGAATTCAGCGGTTTCGAAAGTCGCGTTCATCCGATTGGCGCGCGTGCGTGACCACAATTCACGTCCATCGCCATTGAACCGTGCCAGCCAATGGCGACGTGCCGCCGCACTCGTCATAGGCTCAGCCAGAACCTGGATCTCACCGGTTTCCAGATGCGCAACTTGATGGTGACCTTCCACACTGAGAGTCGGCAGGTGCCGCACCCAGTTTACCTGTCCAAGCCCATCAAAACGATAGAGCACGGATGGTGCACCACTGATCAGAACAACACTGCCCTCAGGCTCCAGCGCCGCATCCGCGAGGCGTGCGTCGCGGCCTTCAAAGACCGTGCGCGACCAAGCTTCACGACCGCGCCAATCCAGGCGCACAAGATCCAGCGCGCGTAATCCAGAAGCATCCAACGCCTCCAGCGCAACCAAGGCGCCACCATCGCCGCTGTCAAACATGGAAACGCTTTCAATACCGTCGCGTACCCGCAAGTCGCGGCGCCACAGCTGTTTGCCGTTTTCATCCAGCCGCACGACGCGAATATCAGCTCTGCTTTCCGGCTTGGCCGCCATCACCACAAGGGATTCTCCTTGCGCAGCACTGACAATATCCGCCCAGAGACTCTTATCCGCGCCTGAAAGCGTACGCGTCCATTTCACCTGGCCGCCGGAATCGACGCTGGCAAAGGCCGCATCCAGCCCCCTCCAGTGGACCAACCGCGCAGATCCAAGTTCATCAAGCGAAATACGCGAAACGCTACCGATTTCAGGCGAGGAAACCCGGCTTTGAGCATGCACAAAGCCCTGCGGCCCTGTGCGCACAAGCACGGCGTGTGACGTTTGATCATGCCCGACGCCCAGGCTAAGTCCAGCAAACACGACATCCTGATTGTTGGTCAGCGCGACATCGGTAATCCGCTCGAACTGGCTGCCTCCCATAACGCGCGACCAGGGCTGGCTTGGCAATTCGCTCACACCGCCGACGCTGCCCACGGACGCATCAGCAGAAAACCGAACCTGCCCAGAGCGGTCTTTCATGATTGTATCGGAAAAAGCTGCAATCAGTGTGCTACCGATCACCAGCCCAATCAGAAACAGGCCAAGTGTTCCAAGCCGACGTATTGCCCGGATAACCTCGAATATGCTCTGCTTGGCGAATGTCATGGCTTCGCCCCTTTCCCAGCACCACAGCGCGTTCAGCGCTGCATGTGACCCATTGCCCCGCGTATTTGTTACGCATCAGTCACAACCATCTATTGCGCAAGAAACATTACTAATCAAACATTA
>JALEGE010000090.1 GCA_022760335.1 Hyphomonadaceae bacterium | reverse complement strand
GCAGGGTCTCCAACTGGTCGTCCAGCGCGACACGAGCCTGGAGTGCGCTCAAAACACCACGTGTCAGGGCAATCTGGTCATCCAGATTCTCATCCTTGAACTCCATCCAGGTGAGAGGATCGAAAGCAGTGTCCACACCAGAGCCGATGCCGTCACGAAGATTTGTTGGCCCAATCAATGGCAACACGAGATATGGTCCTTCCGAAACACCCCAGACGCCCAAAGTCTGCCCGAAGTCCTCTGAATGGCCGATAACACCCAATTCATGCTCGGCCGGGTCGAAAAAGCCGGCAACGCCGAACGTCGAGTTGATCAGAAAGCGGAAGGCCGTGTCTGTGGCGCGTTGGCCTTCACCCTGCAGCACATCGTTCACGAAAATGACCGGACTGCTCAGGTTTGACAGGAAGTTGCCGATGCCAATACGCGCAAACTTCGGCGTAACCGTTTCATAAGCGCCGGCAACCGGGCCGATCACGGCTTTGTCTGCGGCCTCATTGAAGGCGAAGATCTGCCGGTTCATCGGCTCAAGCGGGTCATAAACGCCATCGGCCGAGTTGGCCGGTTGCGTTGTGCAAGCGCCCAGCGCCGGTGCGAGCAGTAGGCTGCCAATCAGTGTGCGAAACATCATCAATCCTCTTCCAGAATGGCATATGCGAACGTGTGGCCTGTGCGACAAGCTTATCGACGGGCGATAATGTCGCGTGTGGAGAAGAAGTGACTTCGCCGCAACAGGCTTGCTTGTCATATAAAAATATATTTATATGAGCATATGGCATCTGATCTGGACGATATCGTTACCCGTCTGCGCGCGGCGGGAGAGCCGACAAGGCTTCGCATCCTGGCGCTCTTGCGTCGGGGCGACCTGGCAGTGGGCGAGCTGGTCCAGGTACTTGGGCTTAGCCAGCCGCGCCTGTCGCACCAACTGAAGGTATTGGCCAATGCAGGCCTTGTGACCCGGTTGCCAGAGGGTGCCTGGGTATTTTACCGCGCCGCGCGCACTGGTCCAGCGGGCGAGGTTGTGGATCTGGCGTTGGGGCAGGCTGATCTGGAGAGCAGCGCCTTTGCCCGCGATGCTCAGCAACTATCCGCCATCCAGGAGGCCCGGGCAAACGCCGCGGCGGCCTATTTCGATGATGTCGCCGAGACCTGGGACGCGATCCGCGCGCTGCACTATCCCGAACAGGCGATCGAGGCCGCGCTGCTGGAGGCGGCCGGACCCGGCCCGTTTGGCCAGGTGGTGGATATTGGCACAGGTACAGGCCGCATGCTCACCCTCTTTGCGCCACTGGCCGAACGGGCTGAGGGCCTGGATCTCAGCCATCAAATGCTCACCGTCGCGCGGGACAATCTGGCGCGCGCCCAAGTGCCAAATGCGTCGGTGCGCCAGGGCGACGCGTGTGCCATGCCGTTCGAGGCAGGCTCGGTCGATCTGGTGATTGTGCATCAGGTTCTGCACTATATCGACAGACCTGATCGTGTGTTGCAGGAAGTCGCGCGTATCCTGGCGCCGGGCGGACAGCTGCTGATCGTAGATTTTGCGCCGCATGGCCTTGAGTTCCTGCGTGCCGAGCACGGTCATCGTCGGCTTGGCATCGCTGAAGAGGCTCTGGCCGACTGGGCGCGTGGCACAGGCCTGTCACCACAGCCTGTGCATCGTTTCGACCCGCCCGATGAGACCCGCGAAGGCCTGTCCGTGCTGATCTGGTCGGCTGAAAAATCGGGGGGCCGCGCCACTCTCATCAAGGAGGCTGCCGCATGACTGTCATGTCTGTTGCCCAGCGTCAGCGCGATCGCGCGCCATCGGTTTCATTCGAGTTCTTCCCGCCCAAGACCGAGGCCATGTCGGAGAAGCTCTGGGAATGCGTGAAACGCCTGGAGCCGCTGGCGCCGACTTTCGTATCGGTGACCTATGGTGCCGGCGGCACCACGCGCGAGCGCACCCACGATACGGTACAGCGCCTGGCCCGCGACACCACGCTGACCCCGGCCGCGCATCTCACCTGCGTGGATGCCACCAGGGAAGAAGTCCACCAGGTCGCCGAGGATTACTGGCAGGCTGGCGTGAAACATATTGTTGCCCTGCGCGGGGACAGTCCGCAGGGCATGGGTAAGCCTTTCGCGCCGCATGCGGGTGGCTATGCCAGCGCTGTGGAACTGGTCGCCGGGCTGCGCGCCCACCGACCGGAGCTTGGCAAGTGTTTCGAGGTCTCGGTGGCGTGTTATCCCGAGCAACATCCCGACAGCCGCAGCTGGCAAGGCGATATCGACATGCTGAAAGCCAAGCAGGATGCGGGCGCCGATCGTGCGATCACCCAATTCTTCTTTGAGCCGGACACGTATTTCCGCTTTCTCGACCGCGTGCAGGCCGCCGGCATCACCTTGCCGATCGTGCCGGGCATCATGCTGCAGCCGAATTTCAAGGGCCTGCAAAGGATCGCCGCGCTTTGTCAGGCCAGCCTGCCGAGCTGGCTCTGCCAGCTTTATGACGGGCTCGATGACGACCCGACGACGCGCGACCTGATCACGGCGAATGTGGCGGCCGAGCTTTGCTTCAATCTTGCCGAACAGGGCGTGGACACTTTTCATTTCTATACGCTGAACCGGGCCAATCTGGCCCTGTCGACCTGTTACCTGCTCGGCCTGAAACCGGCAGACCCAACCAGCAAGGAGGCTGCCTGAGCCATGACCGATGCATTGACCGCGCTAGAGCGCGAAGCTGAAACCCGCATCCTGATCCTTGATGGCGCCATGGGCACACAGATCCAGGGGTTTGGCTTTTCCGAGGAAGACTTTCGCGGGCAACGTTTTGCCAACTGGGAGACCAGCCTGAAGGGCAATAATGACCTGCTCAACCTCACCCAGCCTGAAGCCATTCGAGCCATTCACGAACGCTATATCTCTGCCGGTGCCGACCTGATCGAGACAAATACCTTCTCGGCGACAAGCATCGCCATGGCAGATTATACTATGGAGGACCTGGCCCCTGAGATCGCTGCTGAGGGGGCGCGACTGGCGCGTGTGGCTGCTGATGCGTCGGGTCGCTCCGTGGCCGTACTGGGTGCGATCGGGCCGACCAACAAGACCTTGTCGCTATCGCCGGATGTAAACGATCCGGGCTATCGAGAAGTGACCTTTGAACAGGTGCGCACCGCCTATGAGGCCCAGGTGCGCGCCATGGCGCCCTATGTCGATGCCCTGTTGATTGAGACCGTGTTCGACACACTGAACGCGAAAGCGGCGATAAAAGCCATTTTAGACGCCGATCTTGGTCTACCTATCATCATTTCCGGCACCATTACCGATGCTTCGGGCCGCACGCTTTCTGGCCAGACGGCGGAGGCCTTCTGGTATTCTATACGTCACGCCAGACCTTGGGCCATCGGTCTCAACTGCGCGCTTGGCGCTGAGATGATGCGCCCGCACATCGCCGCCATTTCGCGCGTGGCCGACACGCGCATCATCGCCTATCCGAATGCTGGCCTGCCGAATGCCTTCGGCGAATATGACGAAACGCCCGAGCAGACTGGCGCCCTACTCGGCGATTGGGCGAAATCGGGCCTTGTGAACATTCTCGGCGGCTGCTGCGGCACCACACCGGAGCATATCGCGGCCATCGCGAAAGCCGCGAAAGGCAAGGCGCCGCGCGCGATCCCGGCGGCGAAGCGCGGCATGCACCTGTCGGGCCTGGAACCGTTTGAACTGGCAAGCTGATGACCCTGCATTATTCCGAATACGGCTTTGCGGACCCTGAGAACGCGAAGCGCTATGGCGCGGGTAGCCCGGCCATGTTCCTGCCCGGCTTTTCGGTGATGCATGCGCTGACGGCGCAGATGCTGGCGGAGACCACGCCACCTGATGGCAAGGTGTTGGTGCTGGGCGCGGGCGGCGGCCTGGAAGTCGCCGCCTTTGCCGAGCGCGAGCCGGGCTGGCACTTTACCGCCGTGGACCCATCGCCGGAAATGCTGGCGGTCGGGCGGGAAAATCTCAACGCCTTCGCAGATCGGATCGACTGGATAGACGCCTATATACCCGATGCACCGGCCGGCCCTTTCGACGCCGCAACCTGCCTGCTGACTCTGCACCTCATTGCCGATGATGGCGAGAAACTTCAGGCGCTGAAGGCGATCCGCGCGCGGCTGAAGCCGGGCGGGGCTTTCGTGGTTGTGGACAATTGCAATGCCAAGGATACGCCGGATTTCGACGTGCAGATGGACCGTTTCATCGAGCAGGCCAGGCGTTCCGGCGTGCCGGCTGACCTGCTCGGCATGGTTCGCCAGAACAATACAGAGAAAGGCGAGATGATCCCGGAAGAGCGCGAGGTGGACCTGCTCACCGAGGCCGGTTTCCGTGACATTCACCTCATTTTCGCGGCGCTTAGCTGGCGCGGTTGGGTGGCCCGGGCATGAGCGTCAACGGCCCCGTTTCTCCCGGCGATCTCTTCGTCTTTTATGGCCTGCTCAAGCAGGGCGCGTCGGGCATGCCGGCGCACATCGACCTTGATGCCGCCGGGCAGTTCGGTGCGCCGTGCTGGTTTCGAGGATCGCTCTATGATCTTGGCGGCTTTCCCGGCGTGGTGGCGGGGGATGGGCTGTGCGAGGGCATCCGCTACCGGATGACTGATACATCCATCATCGGCGCGCTGGATGAGTTCGAAGATGTCATTCCCGGCGATCCGGCCGGTTCGCTCTATGAGCGCCGCAAATTGGCGCTGTTGGATGCGAATGGCGTGGAGACGGGCGAGCTGGCCTGGATTTACTGGTATATTCAACCGGTGAGCAGCTTTGTTGCAATCCCCAGCGGTATCTGGCCGTTAAATGCCGGTCGCACTAGAAAAGGAGCCTGAGATGGGCAAGACCTATGACGTTCTTGATGACCGACTTGTGGCGTTCATCAAGGCGCAGAAACTGTTCTTTGTCGGCACTGCGCCACTGGATGAGGATGGCCATGTAAATGTCTCGCCGAAGGGCTATGACAGTTTCGCCATTCTTGATGAGCTGACGGTTGCCTGGCTGGACCTTGGCGGCTCTGGCATCGAAACGCTGGCCCATTTGAAGGAAAACGGGCGGATCACCATCATGTTCTGCGCTTTTGAGGGGCGCCCGTTGATTTTGCGCCTGTACGGCGAGGGCGAGGCTGTGCAGTTCGACGATCCGCGTTTTCCAGATCTGCTGGCGCATTTCCCGACCTTTGACCGGGCGCGGTCCATCATTGTGATCAAGCTCACGCGTATTCAGGACAGCTGTGGCTGGGGCGTGCCCTTTTATGATTTCAAGGGCGAGCGCGATCAGCTGAAACGAAACTGGGATCACAAATATGAAAAGCACGGTGAGACCGGTGTGAATGAAGGCTTTTTCGATAACAATGCCCAAAGCATTGATGGCCTGCCGGGCATCGAGACGTCGCGATGAAGAATCCAGGCGGTGTTACGTCCAGAAGCAAGCTGTTGAGCTTTGTCTTACGCCATGACCCGGATGCGGCTGGGCTCACGCTTGAACCAGGAGGCTGGGTTGAGATTGATGCGCTACTTGCCGGGCTGCAGGCCATGGGACGCCCCATGACGCGCGACATGCTAGAGCTTGTTGTAACATCGAATGACAAGAAGCGCTTCAGCATTTCCGAAGACGGGCTGCGAATACGCGCAGCACAAGGGCACTCTGTGCCGGTGGATATGGAATATGCAGCAGTTTCGCCACCGGAGAAACTGTATCACGGCACCGCATCACGGTTTCAATGGCAAATCCTGGAAGAAGGATTGAAGCCTATGAGCAGGCGCTTCGTGCATCTGAGCAGCGATATGAAAACGGCTCGTGATGTTGGAAAGCGGCATGGAAAACCTGTGATCTTCGAGGTCGCTTCGGGTGATATGGAGCGGGAAGGAATTGAATTTCACCGTGCAGAGAATGGTGTCTGGCTAACCAGAGACGTCCAGCCAGATTTTCTCAGATTGCTGGAATAGACATTTGGCCGGTCCGGTGCGTGGCCCGCAATAAGAAATAGACAGAAAAGCAAATTTAGATGACCCAATCTGCCGCCCAGAATTTCATCAATATCGGCGAGCGTACAAACGTCACCGGCTCGGCGCGGTTCAAGAAACTGATCCTTGAGGGCGACTATGCGAGCGCCGTCGAGGTGGCGCGCCAGCAGGTGGAGAATGGGGCGCAGATCATTGATGTGAACATGGATGAGGGCATGCTGGATGGCGCGGAAGCCATGCGCACCTTCCTCAATCTCATCGCCGCCGAGCCCGATATCGCCCGCGTGCCAGTCATGGTCGATAGCTCCAAATGGGAGGTGATCGAAGCTGGCCTGCAATGTGTGCAGGGCAAGGCGGTGGTCAATTCCATCTCGCTGAAAGAGGGCGAGGAGAAATTCGTCGCGGATGCCCGAAAATGCCTCTCCTATGGCGCGGCGATTGTGGTGATGGCCTTTGACGAGGCCGGCCAGGCCGATACGGCGCCGCGCAAGGTGGAAATCTGCCAGCGCGCCTATCGTATCCTCACTGAAACCGTCGGTTTTCCGCCGGAAGATATCATTTTCGATCCGAACATTTTTGCCGTCGCGACGGGGATCGAGGAGCACAATTCCTATGCGCTCGACTTCATTCAGGCCGCACGCGAGATCCGCGCGACCTGCCCCGGCTGCCATATCTCCGGCGGGCTTTCGAACATTTCCTTCAGCTTTCGCGGCAATGAGCCGGTGCGCCGGGCGATGCATTCGGTCTTTCTCTATCACGCCATCCCGGCGGGCATGGATATGGGCATCGTCAATGCCGGCCAGCTCGACATTTATGACGAGATCGAGCCGGACCTCAGGGAACGCGTTGAGGATGTCATTCTCAACCGCCGCGAGGATGCGACCGAGCGGCTGATCGAGATCGCCGAGAGCTTCCGGGGCCAGAAGGGCAAAACGGCAGAAAAAGACACGAAATGGCGCGAGGCGCCGGTGGCAAAGCGCCTGGAGCATGCCCTCGTCCACGGCATCCTCGAACACATCGTCGAAGACACTGAAGAGGCGCGCCAGGGCGTGGAGCGCCCGCTGCATGTCATCGAAGGCCCGCTGATGGACGGGATGAATGTGGTCGGCGACCTGTTCGGCGCCGGCAAGATGTTCCTGCCGCAGGTGGTGAAATCGGCCCGCGTGATGAAGGCCGCCGTGGCGCATCTGGAGCCCTTCCTGGAGGCGGAGAAGCAGGAGTTGGGGCTGGTCGGCAAATCGAACGGGAAAGTCGTGCTCGCCACGGTGAAGGGCGATGTGCACGATATCGGCAAGAACATTGTCGGCGTGGTGCTCGCCTGCAATGGCTACGAAATCGTCGATCTCGGCGTCATGGTGCCGGCGGAAAAGATCCTCGATACGGCCGTCGAGCAGGGCGCGGACATGGTCGGCCTTTCGGGCCTGATCACGCCGAGCCTGGATGAGATGGTCTATGTTGCCGCCGAGATGGAACGGCGCGGCATGGAGATGCCGCTGCTGATCGGCGGGGCGACGACCAGCCCGGCGCATACAGCGGTGAAGATCGAGCCGGCCTATGGCCGCGGGCCGATCATCCATGTGTCGGATGCTTCCCGCGCGGTCGGCACGGTCGGCGCGCTGATGAACCCGGACGAGCGCGGCGCCTATTGGGAAGCGGCCAAGACGCGGCATGAGAAATTGCGCGCGGCCCGCGCCGGCGGCCCGCCCACCCCGCGCCTGCCGATTGCCGAGGCGCGTGCGGCGAAATTCGATGCGGGGGCTGAGCCGTCGGCCCCGGCGCCGAGCTTTACCGGCGTGAAGAGTTTCAACGATTTCGATCTCGCCGAAATCGCCCGCTATATCGACTGGACACCCTATTTCGCGAGCTGGGACCTTGCCGGGCGCTTCCCGCAAATCCTGGAGGATGAGAAAGTCGGCGCGGCGGCGACCGATCTCTGGGGTGAGACCCAGGCCATGCTGCAGCGGGTGATCGGGGACCAGTGGTTCAGGCCGAGGGCAGCGGTCGGTTTCTGGGGCGCCAAGCCGGTGGGCGATGATATCCATCTCGGCACGGGCGATGTGCTCCACACGCTGCGCCAGCAAATGGTGAAGAAGAACGGCAAGGCGAATTTCGCGCTGGCCGATTTTCTTGCCGCCGAAGGCGACCATATCGGCGCCTTCTGCGTCACGGCAGGGCCGGAGGCCGACGCGATTGCCAAGGATTTCGAGGCCAAGGGCGACGATTATTCCGCCATCATGGTGAAGGCACTGGCCGACCGGTTCGCCGAAGCCATGGCCGAGATGATGCATGAGCGCGTGCGAAAAGAGCTCTGGGGCTATGCCCCCGACGAGGCCTTCGACAATGAGGCCCTGGTCAAGGAAGCCTATCGCGGCATCCGCCCGGCGCCCGGCTATCCGGCCCAGCCCGACCATACCGAGAAAGAGACAATCTTCCGCTTGCTCGATGCTGAGCCCGCCATTGATGTGGCGCTGACCTCCAGCTTCGCCATGCACCCGGCGCCGTCTGTCTCAGGCCTCTATTTCGCCCATCCCGAGGCAGCTTATTTCGCCGTCGGCCGGATTGAGCGCGACCAGGTGGAGGATTATGCCAAGCGGAAAGACTGGGACATGCGCACGGCGGAACGCTGGCTCGCGCCGATCCTGAATTATGATCCATACGCGCGAGTGGCGGCGGAATAGTTATGGATGGCTGGGGCCTGCTTCGCTCACTTCTACCAGGTGCCGCCGCGGTGGTATGCGTTCTGCTCCTGTCATTTCTGGCGAACCGCAAATCAGATGTGACGGAGTGTAAGTTCGGGTGGATTTACCGGATCATTATGGTGCCCGGCATCGCACTGGGTCTGGTTGGTTTGTACTCGGTTCTGTTCGCGAACGCACCCGACGATGGGCTTAATGACGAGCTGTGGCTGCCACTGGCGCTCAGCGTCATGGTGATTGTGTTTGGATGGGCTCTTCTCGACAGCTCACTTCGCCGGATCAGCTGGGACGAACAAGGAGCTCGGTTTCGCAAGCCCGGCATGGCTGAGCGTACGGTCCCTTGGGGCGAGATCAGGACTCTCGAGTACAAACCGTTGCGACAGTATTGGCGCGTTGGATTCTCCGATGGGCGCGGCTTTATGGTCTTTGAGATCATGAATGGCGCAGAGGCATTCCTGGCGGCGTGCCGGACGAAAGCGACATTGACCGATAACGCAGACTAGCCCCGCCGAGCCGCCTTCTTCGCCATCATCTTCCGCCCTTCCCGCGCAAAATGCGCGCGCTGGGCCATGACCATTGGTGGGGGACGCTTCATCACTTTCGGTTTGGCCGGAGCCTCCGCTGCGGTCTGATGAGACAGCGCAGGATTGGTGGCCATGGCGCGCAGCAGGGCGGCGGGGATGGTGACCATGCCGTCGGCGCTTTCTTCGATCTCGGGCTCGGCTTCCGGCTTGGCTTTCAGCTTCTTGCCCTTGCGCAGGTCCCACATGGCGATGGCGAGCAAGACGGCGGTCGCGCCGGCCCCGGCCACCGCACCTTCGGCTGTACTGGGATCACGCCACCAGCCCGCCTCGAAATCCACGAGCAGGGCATAGGGAAAGCCCGCCGCGCAGCCCATGAGATACCAGGAGAGCGCACCATGCCGGCGCTGGGTCACCAGGATGGAAGCGGTGTAAAGACACATGGCGGCCAGGAAATAGGGCAGGCCGTAATGGATGCCGAGTTCGCGCCAGTCCACCTCGGCCATGACAGGGCCGAGATTGTCCTCGTTGATCATCCCCAAGATCATCACAATGGACGGCCAGCGAATGGCCGCCATGGCGCCGAAGGCAAAGGCCACGGCGAAGAGAGAGACAAGCAGGGCAACCAGTTTGCGGGGCATGGCTTCCAGCCTTACCCGGTTCGCATTGATGCATGCTGAACATGGTGATGGAATTCGTGCGCGCGCGGTAAGGTTCTGGCGAGACTTTCACCTTCGCACCCTTGGCAAACCCGCCTTTGGGCTGCCAACCTGTTTACGTGTACGCATTTGGCAGAAAAGGAAAATGGGATGAAACGCATGAAGCTTGTATCTGGCGCCATCGCTGGCGCATTGATGATGACGGCTTGTGGTGGCGGGGGCGGAAGCAGCGCTTCGCGCGGGGCAAATGAGATGGCCGAAGCCTGTGAGGCTGAACTCAATGTGCCAACTGAAGTTTGCGCCTGCATCGGTGAGACGGCCGAGCGCGAGCTTTCCGCAAGGCAGATCGACTTCCTGCTGGCTGCGATGGAAGAAGATGGAGTCACCACAGCCCGGTTGCGAGCAGAGATGGGCATTGCAGAGGCCACCGAGGCCGGCATGTTCCTGGTGAATGCGCCGGCTGACTGCGCTCGTAGCACCGCGCAATAGGGTTAAGGGCGCGCTTCGAACATTCGTTAAGAGCATCTTAAGCATGCGGCGAGAATTGGCCTTTGCCGCATGACGAAATCCTACAAACTTTCTGTCATGTCTGTTGGCCTGGAGGAATGTCCATGGCCGAGGGGTCTACAGGGATCGTCAATCAACGCGAAGCTGCGCGCCTTGAGTGTTTGCGTCGTCTGCTCGTACTTGATGCGCCACAAGATGATCGTCTCGACACGATTGTCAGTGCCGCGGCGCGTGGATTTGGTGTCAAGACGGCCCTGATCTCACTGGTCGATCAGCATCGCCAATGGTTTCTCGCCCGCGTTGGGCTAAGTTTGACCGAAACCAGTCGTGAGATGGCCTTCTGTGATTGCACGATCCGGACATCCCTGCCCCTGATTGTCGAGAATACGCTGGAAGACAGCCGGTTTGCTAAAAACCCTCTTGTGACAGGAGCGCCGCATGTTCGCTTTTATGCTGGTGCGCCGCTAATCGCCGAGGGACGCCACCGGATCGGCACGCTGTGTATTATCGATTTCGAGCCGCGCAACTTCGCCGATGCACAGATTTCCCAACTTGTCGGGATGGCCAAGCTTTGCATGCTGGAGATCAATCGTTTCGCAAACCAGCGCAAGCTGGCCCAGCGGCTCAAAGAGATGAAAGCCGGCTGAGCGATGACAGACACACCCAGCTTGCTCGCGATTTTTGACGCCCTGCCTTATCCGGTATTTGCAAAGAATGCCCGCCATGAGTGGGTGTATGGCAATGCTGAGTTCGTCAAGATAATTGGCCGCGATGATTTTATTGGCATGACGGATGCCGATCTCTTCCCGCCACATCAAGTCGAAATTTTCTGGCGTGAGGATGATCTCGTTCTGGCCGGCCAGGAAAGCCTGAATGAGGAAGAAATCGGCGAGGATGTTTATGCCTTGACCCGCAAGGTACCGATTGAGCTGGCAGGGGGTGAACCCGGCCTTGTCGGCATCATCATCGCGTCTGTTTCCGATTCTGACCTTGCCAGCGATATCCACTCTCGCTTTGAGAGCCGTCTTCGTGAAACTGCGCACCTCGTGGACCAGCTCAAGGCTGACATGCGCCACAAGACCGAAACGCTGAAACAGAAACTCCTGCATCGCGAACTGGAGTTGAGCCGCGCTCTTGAGATTGCACATACCGATGCGGCCACAGGCCTGCGCAACCGTCTCGGGTTTGAGGAGGATCTTCAGGAGGCTATTCGCAAGTATGAGGATAAGGGCCGGGTGTTCGCCCTTGTCTTTCTGGATGTCGATCACTTCAAACGGATCAATGACCGATTTGGCCATGAGACCGGCGACAAGGTCTTGAAACTGATTGGCCGCCGGGTGCGCAAGTTGCCGAATGTGATCAGTGTGGCGCGGATTGGCGGTGACGAGTTTGCAGTCATCACCGAGCGTCCATCGGTGGAGGTCGACGACCGACAGGCCGATTTGGAGGAGGCTCAGCATTATGTCTTCCGCTCGCTCATTGATGGCAGCAAACATGTGGAGCTTTCCGGGTCGGCCGGTGTGTGCGTTTTCCCTGAACAGGCGGAGACCGCAGATCAGTTGAAACGCCGGGCCGATCTCGCTCTGTTGCATGCCAAGAGTGCAGGTCGAAATTGCCTGAAGATTTTTGACGAAACACTTGGACAGGCCGCCGACCGACGTCGCCTGGTCGAGGAGGAATTGCCCAAGGCGATCAGGGAAGAAACCATTGAAGTTGTCTTCCAGCCAATCGTTTGCAGCGCGACGCGCCATGTCCGCGGTGTGGAAGCGCTGGCACGCTGGCATCATGAAGAACTGGGCGTCGTTCCTCCGCAGGAGTTTGTCGGCATCGCCAATGATATGGGGCTCACATCGCGCCTTGATGCGGCGGTTTTCCGAAAGGCGGCGCGTCAGGCACGAGAGCTCCTGAATGCGGGGTTGATCGAATATGTTTCGTTCAATGTCTGCCCGAACGACATTATTGACCCGGACTATGCCTGCGAGATGCTGGAGCGGATCGATGCAGCCGGGATCAAACCTCATCAGGTTTTCCTGGAGGTGATTGAAAGCTCGATTGTCCGCGATATCCAGGCGGCTTCGGATAATTTGCGCGAGCTTGGCGCGTCAGGCGTGAAAATGGCGCTTGATGATTATGGCACCGGGTTTTCCAATCTTCGCGCGCTTCTGGATCTGCCTCTCCACCGGCTGAAGATTGATCGGTCCATGGTCGTCAGTCTGGAAAGCAATGACCGCATGCTCGATTTCCTGGTGTCGATCATGCAGCTGGCCCAGGGCATGGGCGTGGATGTCGTAGCTGAAGGTATTGAGACCGCGCGCCAGGCCATGTTCGTGGAGGCCGCAGGTTGCCAGTTCATGCAGGGCTTCCACTTTGGTCGGGGCGTCCCCGTGCGGGAACTGGATGCTCTTCTGCAGAGCGGAACCTTGCAATCGCAAGTGGCCTAGGCGGCGAGCCATTCCCTTAGAAAAATGGCCTTGCGATGGTTCTCCTCGGCCACGCTCGCCCAATCGCGCGCCAGAAACCGTACCCGGTCGCCCGGACGGATCTGCCCCATGAGATGCAGGTCACAGCTCAGCACAGCAGCGATGCGTGGATATCCGCCGGTTGTTTGCCCGTCCGACATTAGAAGGATCGGCTGGCCATCCTCGGCGCATTGGACAAGGCCTGGCAAGACCGGTGCGCTTGGCATTTGGCCATCTGAATCAAGGGTCAATTTTGGGCCCTCCAAGCGTACACCCATCCGGCTGGCTGCACGGCTGGCCGTCCAGTCCGTGTCGAACAGCGCGGCCTGGCTTTCAGCCGAAAGCGTATCTGTTTCAGCAGAGTGCGTCGCGCGCAGCGTGTGGCTATTGCCGATGTGTGGGCGGTGGTCGGCCGGTGTGCTCAACAAGGCTGGCTCTTCCACGGCATTCTGGGATTTTAGTGTATCGCCGGCCTGTAAAGCGCGGCCCTGATACCCGCCAAGTTGCGCTGGCAGATAGGTTGACCCGGAACCGAGATCGCGCTCGGCTTCAAAGCCGCCAGCAATGGCGAGATAGGTGCGCACACCGCGCGCCGGGGCGCCAAGCTCAAGTCTGTCGCCCGTCTTCACATGCAATGTGTGATGATACGGCACGGCTTGCCCGTTCAACTTTGCCGGCGCGGGGGCGCCGGTTAGAGCAATCCAGTTCTCCGAAGTGACTTCGCTGGAAAATCCACCCAGCGTGATCTCCAAAGCATTGGCCTCCGCGCCGTTTCCGACAAGGCGGTTTGCAAGCGCCATGGAGAGCGGGTCTGCCGGCCCGGCCCAGGGAACGCCCATATGCCGATAGCCCCGGCGCAGGGCGCCCTGAAGTGTGGTCTGCAGGCCGGGTTTGGAAACAATGAGACTCATAGCGCTTCAAACCGGATCGTATCGCCGGGATGGAGACGGAACGGATCGTTTGCATCGGCGTCAAACAGGGTAAGGTCGATCTTACCGATCAGGGGCCAGCCTCCAGGCCCTGGCATGGCATAAGTGCCGGTCTGGCCAGTCTTTACACCAACTGATCCAGCTGGGACATGGGTGCGCGGGGTGGCAAGGCGCGGGATTTCCAGGTCCCTAGGCAGGCCGGAAATATACGCAAACCCCGGTGTGAAGCCGATCATGTCCACTGTGTGCTCAATGCGGGTATGCAGTGCGATGAACGCGGCCTCAGTCATATCGAGACGGGCGCTGAGGTCCGCCAGATCCGGGCCGGCCGCGCCGCCATACCGCACTGGCAGGATATGGCTTTGCGGGGCGCGCGCGAGCGGTGCGTCGGCTTGGGCGGTAAGCTCGCTTTCCAGCTGCGCTGCCGCCTCTGGCATATCCAGTTCAAGCGGGTTGAAGACCAGGCAAACACTGTCCATCCCCGCGATGACTTCCTGCCAGTGCTCCGTGGCGCGGAGCCGGGCGGCCAGGGTCTGGGCCTCGCTCGGGCCCGCCGCGCGCACGCAGATGGCTGTATCGCAGAGCGGGAAGGTCTCAGCCATCGCCCGGCATTCCGATCGAAACCCCGGCCTCCAGCAAGGCCTTGCGAATCTCGCGCGCCGAAATCAATGCACCAGGACTGTCACCATGCAGGCAAAGTGTCTGAGCAGGCACGGACACGGTCTCCCCCGTGATGGCACGGACCGTTCCGGTTTCCGCGATTTGCAGGGCCTGGGCGATGCGCGTCTCATCACTGGTGAGCACCGCGCCGGGCTCGGATCGTGGTACAAGGCGGCCATCAGCGCGATAGGCGCGGTCGGCGAAGCCTTCGGCGAGGAAGGTGAGGCCAGCCTCTGCGGCGGCCACGGCAAAGGCAGAGTCCGGCGGACCAACCAGGGCGCAAGTGCCAAGGCATTCTGCGGCCACGCTGGCGATCAGGGCCGCAGAGACCGGCTCGCTTTCGGCATGGTGATAGAGCGCACCATGGGGTTTGACATGGCTGAGGCGAGCGCCTGCGGTGGCTGCAATATCGCGCAGGGCGGTAATCTGTTCGGTTAGGCTGTCGCGCAGGTCAGCATCTGAGATCCCAAGCTCGCGGCGCCCGAAGCCTACCTTGTCGGGATAGGCCGGATGGGCGCCGATGCGCACATGGTTCGCGCGTGCCATCTCTACGGTTGCGCGCATCGTCTCGCCGTCACCGGCATGGCCACCGCAGGCGACATTGCAGCTGGAGACCAGTTGCAAAAGGCCGGCATCGTCGCTGCAGCCCTCGCCAAGATCGGCATTGAGATCGATCTGCTTGCTCACGGCATCAGTCCAGCAGCCCGGGCGATGGCGCGCAAGCCCAGGCCGAGGGCGACCAGCACCACAAATCCACCCACCAGATTGGCCAGTGGTCCATTGGCATGGGCGCCGAGCAGGGATTTGCGGTTCATCACCACGAGCAGGAACACGGCGATCACGGGCAGCAACAAGCCATTGGCATATTGCGCGATCAGGATCAGCTGTACCGGGCGAATGCCGATGAGGCCGATGGCGAGCCCGATGGCGACCACGGCGAGCGCAGTTCCCTTGAACCAGAGCGCGCGCCGCGAGGCATCCCCGCCGATCAACTCACCCAGCACAAAGCCGGTCGCCATGGGCGCGGTGATCGCCGAGGTGAGGCCAGCGGCGAAGAGGCCGATGCCGACCAGATAGCGCGCCAGGGCGCCGAAAGTTGGCTCAATGGCGCGGGCCATGTCGGTCGCATTGGTAACGGCCTGGTCGGACTGGAACAGGCTGCTTGCCGCGGTCGACAGGATCATGATGGAGACAAGGCCGCCGAAGCCGATGGAGACTAGGGATTCCCCGCGCGCCTCATGGATCGCACCGTCCCCCTCGCCCCATTTTCGGCGCGTGGCGGCGGCGTGGAGGAAGAGGTTGTAAGGCACGATGGTGGTGCCGATCAGGGCGATGGTGGTGGTGAGGCCATTTTCCGGAATGCGGGGAACGAGCCCGCCGGCCAGTGCGCCAAGATCGGGCCGCACCAGAATGGCCGCAGTGACAAAAGCGAGCCCCATCACCACGACGAGCCCAACCAGCACGCGCTCCAAATGCTTGTAGCCGCCGAACCAGAGCAGAACTGCCGCGAGCCCGGCCAGCACTGTAAGAATAATACGCCGGTCCATGGCGCCTTCGCCGAGCAAGGCTTCCATCCCCAGCACGCCGCCGGTGAGATTGCCGGCCTCATAGGCACTGTTGCCGACCGCCAGCGCGGCCAGCACCAGCCCGGCTGCGAGCCATTTCAACGGCCCTGTTCCGGCAGAGCGCATCAATGCCTCACCGAGGCCCAGCTTTGCGCCCGCGCCCAGCCGTGCGGCCATGTCTTGAAGCAGGATGGTGGACAGGGTCGCGAAGACCAGCGCCCAGATCAGGGCAAAGCCGAAATTCGCCCCGGCCAGCGTACACGCGGTGACTGTGCCGGGGCCGATAAAGGCAGCCGCGACCAGGGCGCCGGGGCCGGGCGCGAACCTCATTCCGGCGTTCCCGCGCCAGTGATGCCGCGCTGTGTGGTGAGATAAGTGGCAAAGCTCGCCAGCCAGTGACTGCCGGAATAGTGCGCATCGGACACCGCCGCGATGCCAGTCTCGGTATGAAGCTCGGCGGCGGCGAGCAGGCTAGCGCGGCGTGGATCGGTTTCCTCCAGAGCCGCGGCGATGCCCTCCAGCGCCCAGGCGCGCGAGAGATTGACGCCATCCAGATGCACTAGCTTACCATCGCTGGGGTCAAGAACGATGCCGGGCGCCAGCCAGTCGCCGCTGCCATCGGTTGGCAGATCGGGCAGGAAGTCGGTGAGCCAAGAAGCGTATTCCGCACGCGGAAGGACGCGGCGCATCAAGTCTGCCTCCATCAGGCAGGGCGAGAGGAAATCCTCGCCGGAGGGCTCATAGTTCAGCGGGCAGTGCGTATCCTGAAGATGGAAGGCGACACTTTTGGCGATCAGGGCCGTTTCCAGCTCGGTATCGCCGACCTGGCGGGCATAATCCAGCATCAGGCCGAAGGCGAAGGCGGTCTGGTTATGGGTGCCGAGCCTTACCGGATAGGAGAGCTTCGGCAGCCAGGCCTTCACGCGCGCGACGATCATTTCTTCCAATGGGCGCAGGGTTTCGCGCCATTCGCTGAGCTGCGGGTCTTCGCTTTCATCCAGTTCGGCCACCAGCTGCAGATACCAGGCAATTCCATAGGGCCGCTCGAATCCGGCACGGTGATCGGGCGTATAATAGGCGATTTCGCCGGCCATTTTCTCTGCTGTGAAACTCTCATTCAGCGCGGCGATGATCGGCGCGCGATAGGCGGTGTCGCCTTGTGTCTTCAGGGTGCGGACAAGCAGCCAGTGACCGTGCACGGAAGAATGCCAGTCGAAACAGCCATAAAAGACCGGCGTCATCTCCTGCGGAGTGGCGATATCCGCATCGCTTTCAAGCACATGGGAAATCTTGTTGGGATAGGGACGGTGGATGCAGTCCAGCGCGAGGCGGGCAAAGCGCTCCTGCGTGGTGGTCGGCTCGGGCAGATCGGGCTGGGTGTCTGTCATTTCTTCGAGTGCGGGCTCCTCAGACGGGGTGGGAGCCTCACCGCAGGCTGCCAGTCCCATGGCCACACAGATCAGCACGCCCAAGCCAAGTTTCATATCCCGCCTCACACTTTCGCCAATTCCGTCAGCCGCTGGGCCAGCTGCCCACGCATCTGTGCCTTTACCTGCGAAAAGGCGGGCTGAGAGGCAAGCTGTTCGGCACGATCGGTTGCTTCGGTGAGCAGGCGGTCGGCGGGCAGGATCTCGTCGATCACGCTGTGACGGGCAAGGTCCTGCGCGCTCACCACGCGGCTCGACAAGGTGAGTTGGCGCAGCAGTGCGGCGGGCACTTCATGACGGATGATCTCCACTGGGCCAGCCGGAAATGGCACACCGGCGGCCGCTTCGGTAAGGCCGAATTTATGCGGGCCCTCGGCGGCGAGGCGATAATCCGCGCATAGCGAAAGCACCAGTCCGCCGCCCAAGGCATGGCCATTGATCGCGGCAATCACGGGTGCGCGAATGGAGACGAGGAGGGCCGCCATGGCTGTGATGGCGTCGAACAGGGCGGCTCGCTCCCTGCCGTCATAGGCCATGAAGGCCTTGGTATCGACACCGGCACAAAACGCCTTGCCGGCGCCGGTCAGGATGAGCGGTGTGTCATCGGGATGAGCGTGGAAAGCTTCGCGAAGGGCGGTGACCGCGTCCAGGTCCAGCGTGTTCACGGGGGGGCGGTCGAGTGTCAGCAGGATGTGATCTGATTCAGTCTCAAGACGAAAGGCCATGTTGTCTCCTCGCACAAAGCCATACTGGCTTATGGCAGGGCTCCCTTGGGGGAGGGCCAGAGAGAGTTTGTTCATCTCTTGCCGCAGATACCTGCGAAAGCAGCTATCCATGGACCATTCTTTCCGCCGGGAGTGCTTGGTTGCGCCTGCCTTCCCTGGATGCCTGCTTTCGCAGGCATTCGCGGAATCTATAGACTGGGGCTGAAACAGCTAGACCATTTCGTCCCAGGGGCGTGAGAGGCGGGCGGCGGCGTTGATGATGCCGACCATGGAATAGGTTTGCGGGAAATTGCCCCACAGCTCACCGGTCTTGGTGTCGATGTCTTCCGAGAGCAGGCCAAGTTTGGTGCGGTGGGCCAGGACATTTTCGAAAATCTCGCGCGCCTGGTCTTTCCGGCCGATGCGGGCGAGGGCATCAATGTGCCAGAAGGTGCAGGCGGTGAAGGCGGTCTCCGGCGCTCCGAAATCATCCTCGATCCGGTAGCGGAAGACATGGCAGCCATCGCGCAGCTCCGCATCCACCCGGTCGACCGTGGCGACATAGCGCGGATCCATCGGGTCGATAAAGCCGATCTCGGCCATCAGCAGGACAGAGGCGTCCAGCGCATCGCCGCCGAAGGAGCCGGTGAAGGCCTTGCGGCGCTCATTCCAGGCTTCTTTCAGGATGACCTCGCGCATTTCATTGGCGCGATCTGCCCAGAGCGTGGCGCGGTTATCCTTGTCGAATTCGCGGGCAATCCGGGCCAGCCGGTCACAGGCGGCCCAGCACATGATTGCCGAGGAAGTGTGCACCGCCGCGCGGCCGCGATACTCCCAGATGCCGGCATCGGGCGTGTTGTAGACCGCATAGGCGCGCTCGCCGACCTGTTCGAAATGCTCAAATTCCAACAGGCCCGCACGGGCGCTGAGCCGGTCATCGAAAAAGGCCTGAGACGCGCCGAGCACAACATGGCCATAGACATCGTGCTGGACATGCTCTGCCGCCTGGTTGCCGAAGCGTACCGGGCCAAGGCCGCGATAGCCGGGCAAATGGCCGGGAATATCCTCGGTGAGGTCCTGCTCCAGCGCGATGCCGTAGACGGGCTGGATATGCCCGCCGCGTGTATGGGCCACGGTGTTGCGCAGATAGCCGAGATAATGCTCCAGCGTGCCTACGGCAGCCAGCCGGTTTAGCGCGGTGACCGTGAAATAGGCATCGCGCAGCCAGCAGAACCGATAGTCCCAATTGCGCTCCGACCCGTCATGCTCGGGGATCGAAGTGGTCAGCGCGGCGACAATCCCGCCGGTTTCCTCATAGACGCACATTTTCAGTGTGATCGCCGCACGGATTACCGCGCTCTGCCATTCCGGCGGCGTGGCCAGGCGGCGCGACCAGTCCTGCCATTGCTCGGTGGTGCGCTTCAGCCAGCCCTGGGCCATGACACCGACGCCATCTGAGAGAGACTCGTCCGGACCGAGGACGAAGCTTATCTCGCGCTCGAGCACAAACTCGCGGCCATCCATGATGTAGGACACTGCGGCATCCGTGGTGACGCGGAAATCCATCTCCTCGTCATGATAGCTGATATGGGAGACCCCGCGCCGGGCGGTCATGCAACGCTCGCCGCGCCCGGTCTCTGCGCTCAACTCCACCTTGATGGTCGGCATGCCGCGTAGAGGCGTGATTCGGCGCACGACCGAGGCCGGGCGAAACTGGCGTCCGCGATCGAAGAAACGCGGCGCAAAATCGGTGATGCGAATTGCCGAGCCATCTTCGGCTTCCAGAACGGTCTCCAACACCGCAGTGTTGCGGATATAGGTCTGGCGCGCGGCGCTCTGGCCGGCAAGGGTCACACGAAAGGCGCCACCGCCGCCCAGCAGGCTGTTGAACACCGGCTCGCCATCCAGGCGCGGCAGGCAAAGCCAGACCATCGCGCCTTCTCCGTCGACCAGGCCGGCCACCGTACCATTGCCGATAATGCCGAGTTCCAGCGTATTTACGCCGCCGCTGCTCTGAGCCATGTCCACACCTCCTCGGGCCCGCCAAGCCCATACTCTGCCGCGCTGGCACCCTGGCCTACTTTGACGGCCCAGCCGCCAAGCTCCATGGCCACGCGCATGGCGTCTTCATCGGTCGTATCGTCGCCGACCATCACCGGCACTCGGCCGGAAAAGGGCACTTGCTGCATCATCCGGGCCAAGGCGCGGCCCTTGTGGGCGTGGCTGGGCTTGGCCTCGAAGACCATTTTTCCGCTCTGGAGGGAATAGGTCTCGAAAGGGGAGAGCGCTTCGCCCAGCGCGATGCCCAGTCTTTCACCATGTTCGGGCGCGGCGCGATAATGTACGGCAATAACTTCACCTTTGGGCTCAACCCGGGCGCCGGGAATGGATGCGGTGGCCGTTTCGACCGCCGCCATCAGGGCCTCAGGCGCTAGCTTGCGGATGTCGGCAGGGGTTTCCCCCGGGGCGCAGATCTCCAAACCGTGTCCGCCTGCGCGCCAGACATTCAGCGGAGTCCGCGCTGACAGATCGCGCACATCACGTCCGCTGACCAAGGCAAGGGCGCCGTCCAACTGGCGGGCCAAGGCGGAGAGCAGATCCCCACCGCCTGTAGGCAGCGCTACAGTTTCCGGATCATCCTGGATGCCGGCCAATGTGCCGTCAAAGTCCAGGAACAGTGCAAGCGTGCCGGTCAGGGCGGGGGGCGGGGGTAAACGCGTCATGGTATCCCGTGTTGGAATAGGTTGTCGCCGGGAGCAACCCTTGGCTCACACGGGCTGCAGGCCCTGCAAGTCTTTCAGGAAGCGTGCGCGCCACCAGTTAATGTCCTGGCTGGTGACAATGTCGCGCAGGCTGCGCCAGCGATATTGGCGCTCTTCCAGTGACATTGTGAGGGCGAGATGAATGGTTTCGGCCAGTTTGCCCCGGTCATGCGGGTTCACAATCAGCGCGGCGGTGAGCTGTTCTGCCGCGCCGGCAAACTCTGACAGGATCAGGACGCCGGGATCCTCGTCATCCTGGGCCATGACGAATTCCTTGGCGACGAGGTTCATTCCATCGCGCAGCGGCGTGACCAGGCCCACACGAGCGATCTTGAACAGGCCCGCCAATTCCTCGCGCTGATAGGAGCGCGCCAGATAGCGCAGCGGGATCCAGTCGAGATCGCCATGGTCGCCATTGATGCGGCCGGCCAGGCGATCCAGCTCGATCCGCAACTCCTTGTATTCCTCCACCTTGGAGCGCGAAGGTGGCGCGATCTGTGTCACTGAAACACGGCCATGCAGTTCCGGGTGAGCGTCAAACAATTCGCCAACCGCTTCAAACCGTTGCGGCAGGCCCTTGGAATAGTCCATCCGGTCGACGCCGATCACCAGCAGGCGATTGCCAAGGAACTTTCCGATCCGTGCCTCGGCCTGCTCAGCCAGCTCGCTTTCCGAAGCTTGTTTGAAGCCCTCTGCATCGATGCCGATGGGATAGGCCTTGGCCTTCACCGTGGTGCCGAACACGGCGATTTCGCCATCCTCGCCTTCCTCGCCATGGAATTCCTCGACCAGATAGCGGGTGAAATTCGCCCGGTCCTGCTCGGACTGGAAGCCGATGACGTCATAGGCGCACATGGCGCGTGCGATCCAGGGGTGCTCTGGCAAGGCCCGGAACACTTCCGGCGCCGGGAACGGAATGTGCAGGAAAAAGCCAATCGGTCCGTCCCAATCAGCCCTGCGCAGGGAATCGCCCATGAGCAGAAAATGATAGTCATGGACCCAGACTGAGTCGCCCTGCTGCAGGCGTGGAGCGACCAAACTGGCGATGCGCTGGTTCACCGCGGCATAGACCTGGAAGGTTTCAGAATCGAAGGAGGCCAGGTCGACGCGATAGTGAAACACTGGCCACAGCACGGAATTGGCATAGCCGAGATAGTAGCTGTCATGCTCTTCCCGGCTGAGATCGGTGAGCAGGAATTCAACGCCTTCGTCTTCCAGGGTTTGCGGCTCGCCCGGTTCACCGTCGCAAACATCGCCGCTCCAGCCGGCCCAGACCCCACCGGTCGACTTCAGCGATTCCCAGACCGCGACTGCCAGTCCTCCCGCCCGATTGCTTGATTGCGTGGCTGTGCGGTTGGAAATGGCGATCAATCGACCCATGCGGAATCAGTCCTGTTAACCCTCACACACCATAGGCCAGGTTGTGCTGTAGGGCCAATTCGATCTGGTGAGCGCAGCATGTGTACAGGCACTTTTGCGCCGTATGCCCCCTATATGCCCATCATTGCCTGCAGACTTGTCTGTTTTGCCTGGGCACCCTGTTCTGGCATTTGAGAAAACAGCGCCGATCAGGGGGCATTGCCTTTCCAGTCGACCACCCAATCGATCTGGTCTTCTTCCAGAACCGTGTCTTCAGATTTTGTGCGCCCCATAATAGAATGGCCCTCGCGATGGATGCGCTCGCGGTCGCCGCACACCAGATGATGCCAGTCGGGCAGATCCTGGCCCTCGGCCACCAGGCGATAAGCGCATGAACGCGGCATCCATTTGATCGCTTCGATCTTGGCCGGTGTCAGTTTCACACAATCGGGTACGGTCGCCTTGCGGTTGTCATAGTCGCTGCACCGACAGGTTTTCGCGTCCAACAGCCGGCAGTGCAGGCGTGTATAGGCGATCTCGCCGGTATCTTCGTCCTCAAGCTTGAGCAGGCAGCATTTCGCGCAACCATCGCACAGACTTTCCCATTCTGTTTCGCTCATCTGATCGAGGCGCTTGGTTTTCCAAAAGGGTAGAGCTGTCACGCCAGCACACCCTGCCAGGCGGGATGCCGCGCCAGCTGTGTGCGCGCAAACCCGCAAACAGGAACCAATCTGAAGTCCTCGGCACGCGCCTTGTCCACCAGGGCGCCGACCAGCTTTGTGCCGAGCCCGCGCCCGTTTAATTTACGTGGTACTTCGACGAAATCGACGCGCATGACGCCATCCCGTAGCCAGCCATAATCAATACGCAGCTCAAGGCCTTCCACTTCGGCGGTGAGTTTCGTCCCATGATCAGTCAGGGCCAGATCGCTCACTGCACCACATCCTGCCATTCGGGATGCTTTTCCAGCGTCGCCTTGGCAAAGGGGCAAAGCGGGATGATCTTGAAGCCTTCGGCGCGCGCATCCTGCACTGCACGCTCAACAAGGGCCTTGCCGACAGACTTGCCGCGTAGTTCGTCCGGCACGCCGGTATGGTCGATGATGATACGGCTGGGGCCGGCGCGGGAATAGGTCATCTCGGCCGCATGTCCGTCCAGCCGGGCGACATAACGCCCGCCGGTTTCGCTGTCTTCGCGTGTGATTTCGATCTCGCTCATGTCTGGTATCTAGGCGCGGCCGGGCGCCATCGCCAGAGTGTTCAGCGATCTTTGGGATTCCTGTAAGCCGCGCTATCTGACCGGCATGTCCCGCCTGCCGCCCGCGCCCGACCTTGAGTGGAAACCTGATGGCACGCCCGTCGCGCGGGGGTTTGGTGATGTGTACTTCTCCACTGCCGACGGGCTGGAGGAGACCCGCGCGGTCTTCCTGAAGGGGTGCGGCCTGCCGGAACGCTGGGCGGGGCGCGAGACATTCCTTGTCGCCGAGACCGGTTTTGGCACGGGGCTCAATTTCCTGGCGCTCTGGCAACTCTGGCGCGCCCACCGGCCGAGCCCCACCGCGCGGCTCCATTTCGTCAGCTTCGAAGGGTTTCCCCTGCACCGGGAAGACGCCGCGCGGGCACTTTCCGCCTGGCCGGAACTGGCAGGGTTGTCCACCAGGCTGCTAGCGCGCTGGCCGCATCGCGCGCGCGGCGTGCGCCGGCTCGACTGGCCAGAGGATGGCCTCACGCTGACCCTGCATGTAGACGAGATATCCAGGGCGCTGCCGGCGTCGCGCTTTACTGCCGATGCCTGGTTTCTCGATGGATTTTCGCCATCGCGAAATGAGGCCATGTGGGGAGATGCTCTGTATCCGGAAATTGCCGCGCGCAGCGCAAGCGGCGCCGTCGCGGCGAGCTTCACGGTGGCGCGCGCGGTTCGCGACGGCCTCTCCGCCGCCGGATTTGAGGTCTCGAAGCAACCCGGCTTCGGACGCAAGCGTGACCGGCTCGAAGCGGTTTTCCGCGGCCAGCCCGAATGGCGCCCCGATCTTTACGGCCTGCGCTGTGCGCGAACGCCGCCAGGTCGGATTGCGATATCCGGAGCCGGCATTGCCGGAGCCTCGATCGCCCATGCGCTGGCCCGGCGCGGCGCGGACGTCACCCTGTTCGACCCAAACGGCGCGGCGAGTGGGGCAAGCGGCAATCCGCTCGGCCTCGTCATGCCGCGTATCGATGCGGGCGATACGGTCACCGCGCGTCTCCTGCTGGATGCCTATATTGCGGCGCGCGTGGCTTATCAGGGGTTTGATGGCGCAGAGGAAACCGAGGTGCGTCAGCCTCCGCGCGACGCAGCCGAGCGCGAACGGTTTGCCAAGATACTTGCCGATCCGCCGCTGCCGCTGGAAGACCTGGAAGCACTCGCCGATGGCGGGCTGTTGCACAAGCGCGCTCTGATCGTCCGGCCGCCGCGCCTCATCGCCAGCCTGATCCGGGATGTGCGCCTGGTCGAGCGTGATCCGGAGCCGGACGAACTTGGCACGTTCGACACGCAGATCATAACCACCGGCGCGGCGATGTCCGGCCTTCTGACCTGGGCGGGCATGGTCGGCAAGCTGGGGCAGGTGGACTATGTGAAAGGCCTGTCCGACGCCCCAAATTCGGCGATTGCGAGCGGGCATTATGCGCTTTGTTCGGGCACGGACCGCCTGTGGGGGGCGACGTTCGAGACATCAAAGGGAGACCCGCAGACAAGCCCCGACGCTCAGGCCCGGAATGCCGAGGCGTTGGCCTCGCTGTCGCCCTGGTGGCGAGCCCAAATCCGTGGACAGACGATTCAATCCCGAGCTGGCATTCGCGCGACGACGCCAGACCGCTTGCCGCTGGCCGGTGCCGTTCCCGATGGCGTGGCCTTCCTGGACCGTTTTGAATCTCTGAGAAACGGCCAGGAAGCACGCATGGATGCCCCGCTCTTTTCCAGCCTTTATGCCATTGGCGGCCTCGGCAGCCGGGGTTTCACTTTCGCGCCATGGCTCGCGGACATTGTCGCGGCGCAAATCTGCGGCGAGCCGGCCCCGGCCACCGAGCCTGCGCTGGAGGCCGTGAGCCCGGTACGCTTTCTGCGCCGGGCTTTGAAGCGCGGCAAGGCCTAGTCTGCCGGCTGCATCCAGGCCGCTTCGGCCAGGTCGACCACATCGCTCATGATATTGGTGATCTTGAAATCCTTCGGCGTATAGACGCGCGCTACGCCCATCTGCTTCAAGGCCATGCCGTCTTCCGGCGGGATGATACCGCCGACCACGAGCGGGATATGGTCGATGCCCGCCTTGCGCATTTCCGCGATGGTCTCGCGCACGAGATCCAAGTGGCTGCCCGAGAGGATGGAGAGGCCGAGCACATGTGCTTCGGCTTCTTTCGCCTGCGCGACAATGTCGGCAGGCGTGAAGCGGATGCCTTCATAAACGACATCCATCCCGACAGCGCGAGCGCGGGCGGCGATCTGTTCGGCGCCATTGGAATGGCCATCCAGCCCCGGCTTGCCGAGCACATAGGTGACGCGCCGGCCGAGGGCATCGGACAGCTTGTCGACGCGGGTTTTCACCGCCTCCATGTCCTCATCGCCGCCTGTGTCGATGACGAGCGCGACGCCGGTGG
>JALEGE010000089.1 GCA_022760335.1 Hyphomonadaceae bacterium | reverse complement strand
GATAGCAATTCCAATACCAGATACCGCCCGGCTCGGCCGCAGCATCCACCAGCAACACGTTGAACCCGGCGTTACGTAACTTGTGTAACAGGTAGATGCCGCTGAAGCCGGCACCGACGATTAGGGCGTCGTAATCAGGAGAAGCCCGCTTGCTCATCACGCGACCGTCAAACGCTCGGCGATTGCTTTTGCTGTTGCATAGTCGGCCTTGCCGTTGGATGCGCGCAGGGCTGTTTCCGTTGGATGGATGGCCTTTGGCGTTTTGTAGCCGGCCAATTGCTGACGAACATGGTCTTTGACGCCTTGCTCGTCGAATGCAGCGTCGCCACTCAGGTGCACGACGGCGATGACGGCCTGGCCCCATTTTTCACTCGGCACGCCCACGACCAGCGCGTCAGCGATGGCGGGATGGGTCTTGAGGACTTCCTCGACTTCTTCCGGATAGACCTTTTCACCAGCCGTGTTGATGCACACGCTGCCACGGCCCAGCAGGGTCAGGCTGCCATCGGCTTCGACCGTGCACCAGTCGCCTGGAATCGAATAGCGCACCCCGTCGATAGTGCGGAAGGTCTTGGCGGACTTTTCGGGATCCTTGTAATAACCCGCCGGGATTGCGCCCTTGCGAGCGATATATCCCGGTACGCCGCTGCCCGGCGTTACTTTCTGGTCGTATTCATCGAAGACATCGCAGAATTCACCGATCCCGAATTTCGCGGTGTTCGTACCCCCATCTGCGGTTGTGACGGAGAGGCCGAAGCCGAGCCCTTCGGAAGCGCCAAAGCTGTCCATCAGCACCGCTTGGGGGATATGCTTGCACAGGCCAGCCTTGACCTCCTTGCTCCACATCACGCCGGATGAAACAATGGAGACAAGGCTGTTTGTGTCCCAGCGACCGGGATTATCGTCCAGCGCCTGCAACATCGGTTTGGCAAAAGCGTCGCCCACAATTGAAATGCTTTCCACCTTGTGCGTATCAACCGTCTCCCACAATTCAAGCGCATCGAAAGATGGGTCCGACAGAGTCACGATGGCACCGCCCGACATGAGCGTGCCGATCGCAGTGATGAAGCCTGTCCCGTGCATTAACGGGCAGGAGGGAAGTGTACGTCTGCCAAGCCCTTGACTGGTGATTAGGGCGACGTTTTCCTCGACTGTTTGCGGAACGGGGCCGAGCAGCTTCTGGGCGTCCAGTTGCGCCTTGCGCATATCGTCGTGACGCCACATCACGCCTTTGGGCATCCCTGTCGTGCCGCCGGTATAAATGAAGAGCAAATCGTCAGGCGAGCGCGTGATGCCGAGCGCTGATCCATCACCTTCCTGCGCGAGAATTTCATAAGGGATCGCAAAAGGTGCGATTTGCGAAGCATCGCCAATTTCAACGAAGGTGTGAACCTTTCCGAGCCGGTCCTTGAGTTCGACGATACAGTCACGGAACTCCGAACTATAAATAATCACCTCGCTGTCAGAATCATCAAAAATGTAAAAAACTTCTTCGGGGCGATAGCGGTAATTGATGTTCACATGAGTCAACCGCCCCTTAAAGCAGGCCGCCATCAGCTCACCATATTCAGGGCGGTTGCGCATGTAGAAAGCCACCTTGGCGCCGTCGCTAGCTCCGCGTTGTCGCAACGCGCGCGCGACATTGTTCGAGCGCGCGGACATTTCGGGCCAAGTGATGATCCGGTCGCCGTGTATCAAGGCCGGAGCGTCTTGAGGCATGGCGGGCTCGATTGCGTCGAGAATGTCGCCGAGATTCCATTCGATCATGTTGCTTGATTCCTTCAAGACTGGGCCGCAAATCTCGCAGCCGTATACAATGAGTGTATTACGGGGCTTTTATCCAACCCTGTAGGGCTGCCAATTCGGCCCGCACCGTTTCGGGGCCTCCAAGCGCTTGCCGGTCGAAGCCAATACGTTTGAACCAGTAATGAAGACCCATCAGGTCCGTAAATCCCATTCCGCCATGCACTTCGGTGGAGGTGCGGGCGACAAAGCGATGGACTTCGCCTGTGTGTGATTTGGCATGGCAGGCGAAAATGGATGCATCCTCCGGTATCGAATCGAAGGCGTGGGCCGCATACCAGACAAGCGAGCGGCATGGCTCATGACGTGCGGCCATCTCCGCGCACATGTGCTTGACGGCCTGGAAACTGCCGATGAGCCGGCCAAACTGCTCGCGCTGGCCAGAATAATCGACAGCCTTTTCGATCATGGCCTGGCCTGCGCCAAGGCTGTCAGCAGCTAAAATCACACGGCCCGCATCGCGCAACCGGGCCGTTGTCGCGCCGTTATCGTCAATAAGCGGTTCTGCCTCTGTCTGTTCGAAACGCAATTCCCCGACACTGCGGGTGCGATCAATGGTCGTCAGCCGGATCGTCTCCAGTTTGAGGGCATCGGCTGTAACGAGGTGCAGCCGGCCGCCAGCGTCGGCTACGATGTAAGCGTCAGCTCCCTCGAAATCCAGGCAGAACAGGGCGGTTCCGCTGAGCTTCCCATCAGCAGAGGAAACGCCCGCCCCGTCGCGCGCCTCGACCGTCTCGGAAATCGCGACAGCGATACGCGCCTCGCCGTTCGCGATCTTCGGTAGCCATTGTGCTTTTTGTTCTTCGCTACCAGCCTCGCTCAGCGCGATAGGCGCAAGTACATGACTGGCGAGAAAAGGCACTGGCGCGACCATATAGGCGAGCTGTTCGGCAACTATGGCAGCGTCGAGAAGGGTCATACCGAGGCCGCCATGCTCTTCAGGTACCAGCATTCCGGGAATTCCCAAGTCCTGAACGGCGCCGAGCACTTTGTCGCTGAGTGGATTGTCCAGTTCGGCGCATTCGCGGACATGATCGAGCGGGCAGGTGTCCGCAAGACAACGGGCAACCGCATCACGTAACATCTGCTGGTCCTGAGATAATCCGAAATCCATTAGGCTGATCCCTGTTTGTGACGCTCTATGTCTGCGGTTGCTTTCGCCGCATCCGAAACCTTTGCGAGCTTCGGTTCGCGCGGCATTTCGAGGCCACGTTCGGCGATGATGTTTTTCTGAATCTGCGCGGTGCCGCCGCCTATTATGAGACCGAGCTGGAACATGTAGTTCCATTGCCACGCGCCTCCTTCGCGCTCTCGCGGGCTGCCATGGTAAAGCGTGCCTATCTCACCCATGGCGTCGATCGCGAGTGCTGAAATCTGGTGGGCAATCTCACAGCTTTGCAGCTTGACGATTAGCTTCGCCATGCCGCCCGACTCACCCTTGAGGCTGTTCGAAAGGATACGCATCCCATTGCATTTCATCGCTGACACCTCGGCCTGAAGCGCCAACAGCCGATCTCGCAGAACCGGATTGTCGATTGCGCGGGCCTGTCCGATACGCTCTTCCTGCATCAGGGTGATCAGTACCTGTAGCCGGTTTTCGAGCGCGCCGGGATCACCCAGCATTCCGCGCTCATGGCCGAGGGTTGCATTCGCCACGAGCCAGCCCTGGCCCCGCGCCCCTACAATCTGGTCCACGGGAACGCGGACATCGGTGAAGAATGTCTCATTGAATTCGGCGTGGCCTGTCATCGTCTTCAAGGGACGAACCTCAATACCCGGTGTGTCCATCGAGAAGATCAGGTAGGAAATGCCGCGGTGTTTTGGTGCGTCGGGCTCGGTCCTCACGAGGCAGAAGATCATGTCGGCCTGCTTCGCCGTGCTGGTCCAGATTTTCTGGCCATTGATGACGAAATTGCCGTCTTCGACCCGCGCGTTGGTCTTGAGGCTGGCCAGGTCCGATCCGGCACCGGGTTCAGAATAGCCCTGGCACCATACGATCTCGCCTTTCAGCGTGGGTTCGATCCAGCGTTGCTTCTGCTCCTCGGTGCCGAGTTCCAGCAAAGTCGGGACGAGCATCGAGATGCCCTGGTTCGTGAGCCCGCCCGACACCCCGGCCCGTGAAAACTCCTCTGAGATGATGCGCGATTTGAGGATGTCGGGTTCCGCGCCGTAGCCGCCATACTCCGCCGGGATCGTGCGGGCAGTGTACCCGTTTTCGATCAGCAGCTTCTGCCATTGGACGGCTTCGGGTGAAGGGCGGGCTGCCCGAGTCGCAGACGGCGGCGCAAGGTGGCTATGCGCTTCGATGAAATCGCGCACCTGTTGACGGAATGTGTCGTATTCGGGGCCGTAATCGAGATCCATATCGCTTCTATTCCTCGCAGGGACGGAAAACGGGCAGACGGAAGTCGTCCCCGATTGTTTCGAATGTCAATTCCACAGGAAGGTCGAGCCTGAGGCTATCATGGTCACAATCGATCAGACGAGTGGCCATGCGTACACCCTCTTCGAGTTCAACCACCGCAGCCACGAAGGGAATGTCGGCGGCAAATGCCGGGTGCAGGGCCTGGTGGGTGATGGTCCAGGAAAAAAGCGTACCCTTGCCAGTGCTGCGCTCCCACGAAAATTCCGGTGAGCCACACTTCGCGCACATATAACGAGGTAGGTGGCGGAACGTGCCGCAGTCGCTGCAACGCTGGAAATAGAGATGGCCATCCTGGCACCGATTCCAGAATTCCTGTTCGATAGGATCCTGCGGGCGCGGTTTCGGCTTGGGCGGAGCCTTCTGCACCTTGAAGCGCATTTTAGGCGGCAGTTCGTTCTTGTCGCTCACGTAAACCTCCTGAGGATTGCGATACTCCCGTCGCCAAGGTCGCCCCAGCCGGTCACGAGGCCGGTCTGGGCATCTGCGACCTGACGCTCGCCGCAATCGTGGCGCAGCTGGCGGACCGCCTCAACAACATGGTTGAGGCCCCAGACATGCGCTTCGCTCAGCAAGCCGCCATGGGTATTGATGGGATAGCGTCCACCCAGCTCGATCTGGCCATCAGCGACGAATTCGCTCTGACCGCCGGGTTCGCAGTAACCGAGCGCTTCAAGCTGTAACAGCACGATATAAGAGAAGCAGTCGTAGATTTGCAGAAAATCCATATCCTCGCGGGTGACGCCTGCCATCTCGAATGCGCGCGGGGCGGCATAGCTGAGGCCGATCTTGAAAGGGTCGGGCCGCGAGGGGATGTCGTCGGCGGGATAGGGGTGGCCCTCAGCCGCGCCTGCGATGCTTACCGGCACATGCGGCATGTCCTTGGCCCGTTCCATGCGCGAGACAACGACCGCACAGGCACCATCGGTTTCCAGGCAGCAATCGTAGAGCCGGAAAGGCTCGGATATCCAGCGCGCCGAGTGATATGCCTCGAGATCGAATGTACGGCCACAATTGAAGGCTCTCGGATTTAGCTGCGCGTGACGGTTACATGCGAGTGCCACAGCGGCCATCGCGTCCGGCCCGACACTGTGGAGCTTGGAATGTCGCAGGGCGAGCCAGGCATACATCTGCACCGGCAGGAACACGCCATAAGGAATGTAATAGCCCTGAATGGTGTTGGTCAGAGTGTTCATGTTCATCGGCCGGGTAGGCGGGGCACCGGCCTTGGGCCTGAGTGCGGAATAGCCGTTCCAGCCCAGCGTTACGAGAACGTGGTCACAAAGTCCGCTGGCGATCGCCATCGCCGCGTTCTGGAGCGCTGTCGTCGGGCTGGCTCCACCCATGTGAACGGTAGCCGCATAGCGCAATACGTTGATACCCAGATTGGCGGCCATTTCTTCCGATGTCGTGTAGATCGGCGGCGGAACCATGCCGTCGATGTCGGATGGCTTCAGCCCGGCATCAGCGATCGCCTTGCGGGAAGCTTCGAGCATCATGTCGACCGCGGTATTTTCGGCGCCCTTGATGAATGCGGTTTCACCGACGCCCGTGATTGCGGACCTGTCACTGAAATTGAAGGTGGATGTGGCGCTCATTTTTGATGCTTGTCCTGTTGGCTGGACTGCATGTCTCCGACAAACGAGCGGGATAATGCGACTTCCGCACCTTCGACAAGTTCACGCATCACCTCGGCTGCGGGCCGGATCGAATGGATGAGGCCAATTCCCTGGCCAGCAAAGCCAGGCATGACATCCTTGCGCTCAGCCTTGAGGCCTGAAGCCATAACCGGACCTGAAATTATCGACTGGAAAGGCATGGGCAGTGGTTCCTTGCCCGCAGCAACCCACGCATCGGCCCATTTGTTACGGATCATGCGGGCAGGCTTGCCGGTTAACGAGCGGCTTACGACGGTATCCGCGTCACCGCTTTCGGTGATTGCTTCCTTCTGAAAATGCTCGATGCCTGCTTCGTCCGTTGCGAGGAATGCGGTGCCGATCCACGCGCCTTCTGCCCCCAACATCAGCGACGCCGCGACACCGCGCCCATCTGAAATACCACCTGCACCGATCACGGGAACCCGATCACCGACCGCATCCACGACTTGCGGGATAAGCGACATGGTTCCGATAGGTGAATTGTGGCCGCCGCCGTCGTGACCTTGGGCGACGATCATGTCGATGCCGGAATCGACCACCTGCTCGGCATGCTTGACCTTGCCTATCACCGCCATGACCTTGGTGCCGTTGGCGTGAAGACGGTCCATCCAGGGCGCGGGATTGCCGAGGCCCGCGGCATAGACCGGCACCTTTTCCTCAATCACCACCTCCATCTGCGCCTCGAAGAATTCTCTCGAGAATAGCTGGAGCTGGCTCTTGCCCATATCCGGCGAACCTGCGGCGCGCATCGCTGCTGCAGCATCGACTTCGGGAAGGTTCTCCCGCGCCATGAAATCGCGGGTAAACTCCTTGTATTCGTCGATTTTTGCCATCGGGTTGGCGGGCGCGTTACCGGATTGCGGCGCCGACCCCCGCCGGACCGAGGCCGGCAGAAGCGTATCCACCCCGAACGGCTTGTCGGTCATCTCGCGGGTCTGACGGATCCAGCTACGTAACTGGTCCGGCGAGCACGCCGCGGCGCCGAGGACGCCTAGCCCCCCTGCATTCGATACCGCGGCCGCGAGCGCGGGGACACTTGCCCCGCCCATTCCGGCCAGAAAGATCGGATATTCGATCTCGAGAATTTCGCATATGCGGGTTTGTAGCGGCATGTTATTTATTCTCCCGTCTTAGACATTGCGGTTCGCAAGTCTTCTAAATTTGTCCCCACCTCACTTTTTGAGAAACCAGATCAGGACTTCGCTCAGCTAAATAATTTGCCGAACCTGACACAAGGCGGGCCATGGCCTGCCGCGCCTCCTGGGCATCACCTGTGCGTACCGCTTCCAGAACGCGGCGCAGGATTCGCAACTGGACTGCGCGCTCCTGGGCGGAATAGCCGAGCGAGCGCGAAAATTCGCGGGTCAGTAAATGCAAGGTGGAGGTCAGAAGGCCGAAAAGCGGATTGCCGCTGGCCCAACCGAGCAGGTCGTGAAACCGACGGTTCAGTTCCTCGAACTGGCTTCCCGCCTCATTCCGCTCAAGCTCTTTAAGGCAATCGGCGAGTGCGCTGAGGTCGCCTGTGGTCGCGCGCTGGGCGGCATAGGCTGCAACATCCGGCGCTATGGCTTCACGCAGTTCGAGCAGACCCCTCAGGTCTGCTTCCATGAATTGCAGGATGAGAGAAAGACTATTTGCGAAATCACCGGACTGCGGGCGCGCAACCACCGGGCCCCCGCCACGGCCCAATTGAAGGTGGATTACGCCCTGAAGCTCTAGGAAGCGGAGCGCTTCACGCAAGGTTGCTCTGGCGACTTCGTACCGCGCGAGCATTTCTTCTTCGCGTGGCAACCGGTCTCCCGCAACGCGTGCACCAGCTTCAATGTCGCGAACGATGTCTTGTGCGAGCGAAAGTGCACGCTTTGCCTTCTTTGCGTTGTCGGCCCTGGGCTGCATCTTTGAACCTAATGTATTATCATAATTAATCTGATGAACGGCCAAATCAAGCGTTTAGCTTCCATGGTTGTAACTAATCGTCAAGTATGTATGATAATATTTAAATGCGGCATGTTGCGGGGCCGCTAATTTGCCAGAAAGGTGGCGCGCTATTTTCGCGTACGGACCGAAGGATAGAACATGAGTATAGAAACAATTGAGCTGAACACGGCCGAAAAAATCGCGACCATTCCGATGGAGCAAATCGATGTTTCACGGCCGAGCCTTTTTCAGAAAGATACAATTGGCCTGTTT
The DNA here is from genome assembly GCA_022760335.1 of Hyphomonadaceae bacterium. Taxonomy (GTDB): domain Bacteria; phylum Pseudomonadota; class Alphaproteobacteria; order Caulobacterales; family Hyphomonadaceae; genus UBA5336. Next base: position 1,057 of record JALEGE010000089.1, on the reverse strand, counting down.
TTCGACCGATTGCGCAGAGAGGATCCAGTCCACTACTGTCCTGAGAGCAAAGTCGGGCCATATTGGTCGGTTACCAAGTTCGACGACATCATGGCCGTTGACACCAATCACAAAGTCTTCTCGTCGGAAGCGAAGCTCGGCGGAATTGCCATTCAGGACATGCATGCGGGGGAAGGTGCGCTTGAGCTTGAAATGTTCATTGCCATGGATCCGCCCAAGCACGATCAGCAACGCAAGGCCGTTAACTCCGCAGTCGCGCCGTCAAACTTGCAGTTGCTCGAGCCGACAATCCGTGAGCGTGCGTGCAAGATACTTGATGATCTTCCGGTTGGTGAGGAAATCGACTGGGTTAATAAAGTCTCGGTCGAGTTGACCACAATGACCCTTGCGACCTTGTTCGACTTCCCTTGGGAAGAGCGGCGCAAACTCACTCGCTGGTCCGACATCGCAACGGCCGCGCCTGAAACTGGCATCGTCGAATCTTATGAGGCAAGGCGCGAAGAACTGATTGAATGCGCGATGTATTTCAAAGGGCTCTGGGATCAGCGTATTAACCAAGCCCCCAAGAACGACCTCATATCCATGATGGCGCATTCTCCGGCGACGCGGGACATGCCCTTCCTAGAGTTTCTGGGCAACTTGCTGCTGCTTATTGTGGGCGGCAACGACACTACGCGGAACTCGATCAGCGGCGGCGTGCTCGCCCTTAATCAGAACCCTGAAGAATATCGCAAGCTGAATGAGGATCCGTCGCTGATCACCAGCATGGTGCCAGAGATTATCCGCTGGCAGACACCGTTGACTCATATGCGCAGGACTGCGCTCCAGGATTACGAGATTGGCGGAAAGCTGATCAAAAAAGGTGATAAAGTGGTGATGTGGTATCTGTCGGGCAACCGGGATGAGTCTGTCATCGAGAATGCTGACCAGTTCATAATCGACCGAAAGAACCCGCGTCACCACCTGTCATTCGGCTATGGCATCCATCGTTGCATGGGCAACAGGCTCGCGGAATTGCAGCTGCGGATCATATGGGAAGAGATCCACAAGCGTTTTG
>JALEGE010000088.1 GCA_022760335.1 Hyphomonadaceae bacterium | reverse complement strand
ATACATTCGACTACACCAATCAAGAATAATAAATAATTTTACTTTTATATAAGACGACTTATGCATCCATAAAGATGGATTGCTAGCCGACAGGCAATCTGCACAAGCCAGAATATCTGTCCGTTCGGTCAACTCCCCGCCACGGCCAACCGTGTGGCGATACGACCAGCGCATGAAGATGAGATACCAGGCAATCCCGGCCAGAGCCGCCATCATGGCCGAGAACATGAAGACCCAGTAGGCCGGCAAGTCGATAGCCTGAAACGCGGTCTTGCCAAAAATCGCCACCGCAGCGGAAATGATCGGCGCCGTCACACCGGCATAATAGGTCGCCGTGGGCCCGATGGTGGACCTGCGCGCCAGACGCGTGAGGCGCTTGAGATCGCCCGGCGCCAGATCTCCGGAAACGCAGAGAGGTGCTGCGGTCAGGCGGGCGCCTCTCTCGGCGATATACTCAAGCTGTAATTGCATAAGTCGGATGCCTTAAGCCATCCGGCTTTCGGTTTGGTTGAAACAGTCGTTGCAATTGGCAGGGAAACACAAGAAAGGCGCCGTCTGGGACAGCGCCTTCCAAAGCTATCAATCAGAGCTGAAGCGCTGTTATTCCAGACGCCGTTCGACTTCCTCGACCGTGAAACATTCGATCCGGTCACCTTCGCGGATATCTTCATATCTCTCGAACGCCATGCCGCACTCCATGCCCGAAGACACCTCGGCAACTTCATCCTTGAAGCGTTTGAGCGTTTTCAGATTGCCCTGATGGATCACAACATCGTCACGCAGCAAGCGCACACCACAGCCGCGCTTCACAACGCCTTCGGTCACACGGCAACCGGCCACCTTGCCGACCCGTGTGATGTTGAAGACCTCCAGGATCTCGGCATAACCGATAAAGGTCTCGCGCTGTTCCGGCGCCAGCAGGCCGGACATGGCATCCTTCACATCATCGATCAGGTTGTAGATGATCGAATAGTAGCGGATCTCCACGCCTTCCTTCTCGGCCAGGTCGCGCGCCTGTTTGTTGGCGCGGACATTGAACGCGATGATCGGCGCGCCAGACGACTGGGCCAGCAACACATCGGATTCGGAAATACCGCCAACTGCGCCGTGAATGGCATTGGCCTTCACTTCCTCGGTGGAGAGTTTTTCTACCGATTGCGCGATGGCCTCGACCGAGCCCTGGGTATCAGCCTTCACCACCAATGGCAGCTCGGCTGCCTCGATCGCGCCATCCTTCAGCTTGTTCATAAGCTGATCCAGCGAGGCGCGCGCGGCCACCGAGGCCTTGCCAGCCTTCTGGCGCTTCTGGCGGATGCGGTATTCGGTGATCTCACGGGCGCGAGCCTCGCTATCGACCACATAGAAGGGCTCGCCGGGCTCAGGAGCCCCATCCAGGCCAAGCACTTCAACCGGCACGGATGGGCCGGCTTCCGGCACCTGCTTGCCGCGCTCATTGTTCAGCGCGCGGACCTTGCCCCACTGGGTACCCGCCACAACGATATCGCCACGCTGCAGCATGCCGCGCTTGACCAGCACCGTCGCCACAGGACCGCGGCCCTTGTCGAGCTGGCTTTCCACCACGGTGCCATCCGCAACACGGTCTGGATTGGCCTTCAATTCCAGCAGCTCCGCCTGCAGGGTGATGGCCTCCGACAGAGTGTCGAGCCCCATCTTCTCCAGCGCGGAGACTTCCACAGCCTGCACTTCGCCGCCCATGGCCTCGACCTGGACATCATATTGCAACAGCTCGGTGAGGACCTTTTGCGGCTTGGCGTCGGGCTTGTCGATCTTGTTGACCGCCACAATCATCGGCACTTCGGCCGCCTTGGCGTGATTGATGGCCTCAATGGTCTGCGGCATGACACCGTCATCGGCGGCCACAACCAGGATCACAATATCGGTGATGTTCGCACCGCGCGCCCGCATGGACGAGAAAGCCGCGTGGCCAGGTGTGTCGATAAAGGTGATCTTGTTGCCGGCCTCATCGGCGACCTGATAGGCGCCGATATGCTGAGTGATGCCGCCAGCCTCGCCGGAAACGACATCGGTCGCGCGCATCGCATCCAGGAGTGAGGTCTTGCCATGGTCAACATGGCCCATGATCGTAACCACCGGCGCGCGGGGTTTCAGATCCTCGTCCTTGTCCTCTTCGCCTTCAAGGCCGATCTCAACGTCAGATTCCGCCACCCGCTTCACGGTGTGGCCAAACTCGGCCGCAATCAGTTCAGCCATGTCGGCGTCAATGATGTCGTTCCCGCGCATCATCTCGCCCTGCTGCATCATGAACTTCACGACGTCACCGACGCGTTCCTTCATGCGGCCAGCAAGTTCTTGCAGCGTAATGGTTTCAGGCAGGGTGACTTCAACCGAGACCTTCTCACCACTGTCAGAGCCATCGCCCATACGGCGCTCGCGCTCGCGTTCGCGTGCCCGGCGCACAGAGGCCAACGAGCGTTGACGATCCCCATCATCACCCAGGGCCGTTGCGATGGTCAGCTTGCCGCGACGGCGTTCGGCGCCGCCGCGCGAGCGTGAGCCGCCCGAGCGTTCGCGATCGTCACTTCGGCTCCCGCCGCCCTTACCGCGCTTGACGCGGCCACCTGCGGCCTCCAGTGCGGACGGATCTGGCGGAGCGGCTGGTTCCTCAGCGCGCGCAGCAGGTTTACCACGACCACCGCTGCTGCCACCGCCCGAACGCGCCTTCTCTGCCTCACGCTTCTTGGCTTCAGCCTCTTCCACCTTGCGGCGTTCTTCTTCTGCCTTGCGGCGGGCTTCGGCCTCTTCGCGTTCCTTGACTTCCTGAAGCTTCTTTTCCTGCTCATTGCGCAGGCGAGCCTGGGCCTCTTCAGCCTTTTCGGTTTCAGCCTTGCGGGCTTCCTCCTGGGCCTTGCGCTGGAGCAATACCTTCTGACGCGCGATCAGTTCGGCTTCGGTGATGCCGAGCTTCTTGGCCAGGGCGGCGATCTTGGAATCGCCGCCGGACTTGCCGCCGCCTGAGGCACCAGAAGGTTTCCCGCCGCGACCGCCGCCGGAGCCAGAGCCTCCGGGCGTTACAACGCGTTTCTTCTTCTTGGTCACAACCTCGACCTGCTTGGAACGGCCATGGCTAAACTTCTGTTTAACCGTGCCCGATCCCCGGGAAGTCGTGAGGGGTTTACGCCCGCCTGTATCTTTCGTGTCGCTCATCCGCACCAATATTCAAATCTGCCAGCATGCCCTATGCACACCGGATTACCGTCTAAGGATCGCCAGCTGTGAACCAGTGATCTTCAGGCGAAAGCCGAAATCCAGCCAGCCGCCGATAGGCGAGCTGCCAACTGTGAACCAGTTGGCCCGGCTGAAGGAGAGCGTGTACCACACCACGCCGCCCCAAGGCCATGCCCAATTCAGCAGACGTCAGCGCGCCCGCCACTTTCACCTCCCCATATAGGGCCTTTGCCAGCGAGTACACCTTTTCGCGGCCATCGGCTGCACCATCACCCGCTTCGATCAGCCAGGCTGGCCGTGTCTTTCGCAGACTGGCGCGCACCTGGTCGAACCCGATCACCAGGATTCCGGCCTTCTTGGCCAGGCCGATCAGGTTGATGCAGCGCTCGGCCAAGCGCGCCTCGATCTCGTCGACGAGGCCCAATTCAGCCTTTGAGGCGGCCTTGAAGCGGCGCGAAAACACGCCCTTCTCGATCGCCTTGCCGACATTTTCACGATCTGCGCTAACCCAGACCCCCCTGCCGGGAAGCTTGCCAGCAAGGTCGGCCATGACCTGACCATCCGGCGCGCGCACGAACCGGATCATCTCCGATTGCGGGCGACTCTCCCGCGTGACGGCACATTCGCGCTCCGGATCCGCCTCCTTTCGGGGGCGGGGCGGGCGCGATGCTTCAGCCTCTAATTCGCCAGGAACCGGGCGGGGATCATTCGGACTTTTCGGAATCGTCCGCCCCCCCAAGCTCGGCCAGGGCATCGAGATCGAAGTCCATATCCTCGGCCGCCGCTTCCAGTTCCGCCTCATCCATCTCGGCGAAAACCTCACCGGATTGCGCCGCGTTGCTGTCACCACCGCCGCCGAGTTCCCCCAGCGCCAACAGGGCTTTCTCCTCGTCGGTGAGGTTCATTTCCTCACCCAACTGATCGGCCGCCATCTGGGCTTCCAGCGCATCCAGATCAGCTTGCTCGATCCAGCCTACGGCAACGCGTGTCTTCATGATGAAGATCTGGGCGTCATCCTTGCGCATTTCGCCTTTCTTCAGGATGCCGTCCACCCAGACCGGTTTGCCATCCGGGCCCGGCTCACGATAGCCGGTGATATCGTCGGGCACCAAGCCGGCGACATCTTCCACCGTCTTCACATCATTCTCGCCGAGCTTCACGGCAAAGCCCGGCGTCATGCCCGGCAACTCCATGACGGCGTCTTCGACACCCAGTTCGCGCCGACGGCCATCCTGCTCAATGGCAAGCTTTTCGAGATATTCGCGCGCGCGCTCCTGAATCTCGTCGGCGACATCCTCATCGAAGCCCTCGATCTGGATGAAGTCCTCAGGCGCCACATAGGCGATCTCTTCCACGGACTCAAAGCCTTCGGACGCCAGCAACTGGGCCAGTGTCTCGTCGGCGTCCAGGGCGCGCATGAACAGCTCGGTACGCTCCTGGAAGTCCTTCTGGTAACGCTCGGAATCGGCGGTCTCGGTGATCAGGTCGATCTGCCAGCCGGTGAGTTGGGAAGCGAGCCGCACATTCTGTCCACGACGACCGATGGCGAGCGGGAACTGGTCGTCTGCGACAACGACTTCCACGCGCTGCTCATCCTCATCCAGCACCACCTTGGAGACTTCCGCCGGCTGCAGCGCATTGACGATGAAGGTCGCCTCGTCATGGCTCCACGGAATGATGTCGATCTTCTCGCCAGAAAGCTCCGACACAACGGCCTGCACGCGCGCACCGCGCATACCGACACAAGCGCCGACCGGGTCGATGGAATTGTCATTGGAAAACACACCGATCTTGGCGCGCGAGCCCGGATCGCGGGCACAGGCCTTGATCTCGATCGTGCCTTCATACACTTCCGGCACTTCCTGCGCGAACAGGCGGATCATGAAATCGGGATGGGCGCGCGACAGGAAGATCTGCGGTCCCTTCACCTCACGGCTCACCTTGTAGAGATAGGCGCGCACGCGGTCATTGGGCTGGAAATTCTCGCGTGGGATACCGTCATTGCGGCGGATGATCGCTTCAGCGCGGCCGAGATCGACGATCACATGGCCATATTCCACGCGCTTGACGACACCGTTGATGATCTCGCCTTCGCGGTCCTTGTATTCGTTGAACTGGCGCTCGCGCTCAGCGTCGCGCACTTTCTGCATGATCACCTGTTTGGCGGTCTGCGCGGCGACACGGCCGAAATCGAAGGGCGGCAGCTCTTCCTTGATCTCGTCGCCAAGCTCCAGGCTGGCATCGAGTTTCTTGGCGTCGGTCAGCGTGATCTGCTGGATCTCATCCTCGATCTCGGCATCGGTGACCACGGTCTGGATGCGCCAGAGCGACTGTTCGCCGGTTTCCGGGTCGATGATCGCGCGGATATCATGGTCCTGGCCATAGCGCGACTTGGCGGCCTTCTCGATGGCCTCCTGCATCGCCTCGATGACAATGTTCTTGTCGATCGCCTTTTCCTCGGCAACCGCCTTGGCGATCTGCAGGATCTCAAGCCGGTTGGCTGAAACTCCAACTGTACTCATGACGCGGCTCCGTTTTCTTCTCTGTCGTCACTGTCTTCATCTTCGGTCTCGTCGGTCTCGAAACCGGCAAATTCGTCTTCATCGGGCTGGGGCGGCAGGCCGCCGCGACGAGCCGCCTCGTCGATCAGGTCATCGGTCAGCACAAGGCTCGCCTTGGTCATCTCATCGACCCCGGCGGTGAGTTCCACCTCGCCGTCCAGTTCCAGATGCACCCCGTTCTCATCCTCGCCCAGGATCACGCCGCGAAACCGGCGCTGGCCGTCGAGCGGCATGGCGAGCTCCACCTTGGCCAGATGGCCTTCCCATTTGGCGAAATCGCCGGGCCGGGTGAGCGGGCGGTCGATCCCCGGGGTAGAGACCTCCAGTACGAAGGCGCCCGAAATCGGGTCTTCAGCATCCAGGATCGGCGACAGCGCGCGGGAGAAATCGGCACAATCCTCGACATCAGCCAGCGCGCCGCCGGCCTTGTCGAGCATGATCTGCAGGCCCGGTCGCCGCCCGCCAGTCATGCGCACGCGCACCACCTCCAGGCCCATCTCTTCAGCGAGGGGCTCGGCGAGGGCGAGGATACGTTTTTCCTGTTGCGTTTGTGCGATCATGCTCTTTGTTCTGTCTCGACCTGCCCACTCCCCCTCCCAACCGCCCCACAGTGTCGGGACAATTGGGGCGGTTGGGAGGGGGAGCGGGCGGCTCGGTCAATCAAAAAGTCAAACAAAAGCGGCGGCCCCGTTCCCGGAACCGCCGCCGATATGTTTCGACTTGGCCTCTAGATAGGACGAAGCTCGGGGCTTGTCACCCCCAATTTCGCCGCCGGCCTGCAGCCGATTGTCATTTAGAGGACTTTCAGATCCACAGCCGAGGTCTTGCCGCGGCGCTCATCAGTATAGAGCTCATACTGGATCGCCTGGTCTTCCTGCAGCGAGCGAAGGCCGGAGCGCTCCACCGCCGAGATGTGGACGAAAATGTCCTGGCCGCCTTCGTCTGGTTTGATGAAGCCATAGCCTTTTTGGTCGTTAAACCATTTCACTTTGCCGGTCGCCATGAGGGGACCCTTCCATAGTCTGTCCGCGCCGGAATGCCTGCACCATGCAAGCGGTCGCGGGGTCTTCGATACGGAGGGGGGAAGTCAGTACCGTCGGTCCGACGGGGTCTTGGCATTCAGACCGACCGTATTCGAGGCCCCGACATGCACATGCACCCATCCTAAGGTCAAGCGGATTTAGCAAGCCCACGCTCGCAGGCAATTTCCCTACGGATCAAAGATGAAATCGAACCAGACCGGGGAAATATCTCCTAGACGTTTGGATTCATACCGGGTTGTCAAATGATCGGCAGGTGGCTGGCGCCAATCATCGGCCCTCATTGCGGACCAAATATATTTGGGGTTCGCGAGGCATATTTCCAGCGCATGGTCGGCATAAGACCGCACATCGGTGACAAAACGCAGCTGTCCACAAGGCTTCAGAACACGCGAAAGCGCCTCCAGAAAGACCGGCTGAACCAGGCGGCGCTTGTGGTGGCGTGCCTTGGGCCAGGGATCGGGGAAGAGGATGAAGACGCGCGAAACACTGGCATCCGGCAGCGCCTCAATCACCTCGCGCGCATCCCCATCATGCAGGCGAATATTGACCAGATCGTCTTCCTCAATCGCGGTCAGCATCTTGGCGACGCCATCGATAAAGGGCTCACAGCCGATGAAACCGACATCGGGGTTCCGCGCCGCCTGTCCGGCCAGATGCTCGCCACCGCCAAAACCGATCTCCAGCCAGATCTCGCGTTTGGCTGGAAACAGCGCAGCCAGATCCAACACTCTCTCACTTTCCAGGGGCAGATTGATCTTCGGCAACAGGTTCTCAACCAAACTCTGCTGTCTGGTCGACAGCGGGCGTCCGGCCCGCCGGCCAAAGGTGCGCAATGAATATCGGTTTTCGTCTTGTGTCATGCTCGGCCCGGCCTGTGGAGTGGTCTCGCTTTTTGCCGCCTGAGCCCGGGAGCGCAATACGGGCGCTGAACTTTGAGATGCACACGGCATGAGCCAAACACTCCCCCTCTCCGCCGCGCGTCTGACTGTCAGACCGGCTCAGCTCGCCAGCATGGGATGGGTGACCTGGACGCTTGGCTTCGGCCTGCTCTCGGCGCTGTGGCCACGCGATGCAGGCTTTGATGTGCTGCACTATCACCTGCAGAATGGCTGGTCGGCCTATCATGGGCGTCTGCATCGGGATCTTGCGCCCTCGGAGATGCACTCTTTCCTGAACCCGGCCTATCAGATGGTGGTTTGGGCACTGATCGAGCATCTGCCGGGCCGGGCCGTGGCCTTTCTTCTGGGCTGTGCGCAAAGCCTGACCCTGCCGGCACTGTATCTGCTCGCCCGCCGCCTCGGCGCAGCCTGCAAGCTGGAGATGGGCTGGAAGACTGCACTGCTGCTGGCCTGTCTCGGCATGGCCGCCGCGCCAAGTTTCGCCGTCTTCGCCTCGATCCGGAACGATGATCTTGGCGCGCTGGCCTTTATCGCCGCACTGGCACTGGCCCTGCCGCCGCGCGGAGACGACACGATCAAACTGAGCCAAGTCGCCCTGGCCGCCGCGCTTGTCGGCGCCATGGCGGGGATGAAACTCACCAATACTCTTTATGTGGCGGGTTTTGCTGGCTTTGTTCTGGTGCTTGCCCGGGATTGGCAAATGCGTCTTCGTCTGTGCGCGGTTTCAGCCGGCGCCGGTCTGGCTGGCCTGCTCACACTTGGCGGCCCCTGGATGTGGGCGATGTGGAGCGAGTTCGCCAATCCGGTCTTTCCCAACTTCGCCGGCGCCTTTCCAGGCCCCGATGCGCCCGTGGATGTGGCGCGCGACACCCGCTACCTGCCCGGCAATGTCTTTCAGGCTCTCAGCTTGCCGATCCGCGCCTCTTTCAATGGGTTCCTGATCAATGAATTCGCCACGGTCGATCTGCGCCTGGCGCTTGTTTATCTTAGCGCGCTGGTGCTTGGCGGTGTCGCTGTGCGCCAGCATCTGACCAGCAAGGGCACCCCGCTGCCCCGCGCGGCCTTGGCGCTGACAATCGCGACTCTTGTCACCTTTGCCATCTGGATGGGGCTTTTCTCCATCATGCGCTATGCCATGGGGCTCTGGCTGCTGGCGCCTTTGCTTGCCTGGATCGCCGCGCGCCTCCTGGTCCCCAAATGGCCGGAACCGCGCCAGGCCTGGCGGTATGGCGCGATTTGCAGCGCCGCCCTCCTGGTCTCGACCCAACCGGAAAGCAATCGCCGCATCGCCTGGCAGAGCTGGGACGAGCCCTATCTCAGCGTCACACGGCCCGCTGATCTGACCTATGACGATGCCCTCATCCTGATCGCCTCCAGCTTGCCGGCCGGTTTCACCGCCACTGCCTTCCCTGAGGCACGTCTCACTCATGTCCATGCTCAGGACTGGAGCGCACCCTTCCTGGCGCCCTATCGCGCCCGGCGCGTCGACCCGGTGATCGCGGGCCATGACGGGCCGCTCTATCTGATCCACTGCCTGCCCAAACGCATTGAACTGGCGGATGGCCGCGTGCTCGAAAATGTCTATCCGCCGGAACTGCCATTGAAGGCCATCGCCGAGCATGGCCTGCATCTTACTGAAGCCGGTTGCCGGGAGCTGCCGACCAATATGTCCCAGCCGGAGACGATCTGGCAGATCTGCCCGCTCAGCCGGGAGTAGCACGCGCCAGCAAGGCATCGCGCACAATCTCACCGATCAACCGCGCCTCGCCCTTGCGCGGCGAACCAGTGCGCCAGGCCAACCCAATGCTGCGTCCGATCAGGGGCTGGGTGAAGGGCCGCAAGCTGACATCGGTGCCCGCCGTTACACCAGCATCCGCCGCCAGACGTGGCACCAGCGAGACGCCAAGCCCGCCTGCCACCATATGCACCAGGGTCTGCAGTGAAGTCGCGGAAACCTCCGTCGGCCCCGTCTTGGCCGGCAGCGCGCAAACCGACAACGCATGGTCGCGCAGACAATGGCCATCTTCGAGCAACAGCACATCGGCCTCAGAGAGATCCTCCGGATCGAGCCCGTTCTTGGCCGCCAGCGGATGGGTTTTCGGCGCAATGAAGAGAAACTCGTCTTCTGCGAGCGGTTCTGTCTCAATACCCGGCGCATCCCAGGGCAGGGCGATCAGCGCCGCATCCAGTTCCCGCGCACGCACGCCCTCCAGGAGGCGCTCAGTCATATCCTCGCGCAGATAGAGCTTCAGGTCCGGATAGGCCGCGCGCAGAGAGGGCAGGATCTTCGGCAAGACATAAGGCGCGATGGTTGGGATAGCACCGAGGCGGAACGCGCTCGACAGCGGTTTTCCGGCCTCATGCGCAGCGGCCACAAGATCCTGGGTCTCCGCCAGCACAGTGCGCGCGCGCGTCGCCACCTCTTCCCCGGCATGGGTAAGGGACGCCCCGCGCGGTTCGCGCTCGACCAGCTGGACCTCAAGCAAGGCCTCCAATTCCTTGATCGCCGCCGACAGGGTTGGCTGTGTCACATGGCAGGTTTCAGCGGCACGCGAAAAGGATCCTGTCCGGGCCAGGGCATCGAGAAACTGGAGCTGTCTGAGCGTCGGCATATGCATAGAGGCAATCTATGCTTACCCCAGAAAATATCAATTTGCCGCCAATGTCGCACTGCAGCACATAGCGGGCGTGCGCTGTAATACGGCGTACAGAACACTCGTAACACTCTTCCTCCAGGAGATTTCCACATGCTCGGCATTGGCGACAAGCTTCCCGATTTCAAGATCACCGGCGTGAAGCCGAAATTCATGCAGCACGAAGAAGGTGGCGAAAGCGCGTTCGAGCCGATCACGGCGGACAGCTTCGAGGGCAAGTGGAAGGTCATCTTCTTCTACCCGAAGGACTTTACCTTTGTCTGCCCGACCGAGATTGCCGAATTTGCCCGCCTGGGCAGCGAATTCGAAGACCGCGACGCGGTCGTCATGGGCGGCTCGACCGACAATGAATTCACAAAACTGGCCTGGCGCCGCGACCATGCCGATCTCGCCAATCTGCCGATCTGGCAGTTTGCCGACACCAATGGCTCGCTGGTCGATGGCCTTGGCGTGCGCGACCCGGAAGCGGGTGTGGCCTATCGCGCGACCTATGTCGTCGATCCGCACAATGTCATCCAGCATGTCTATGTCACCAACCTGAATGTCGGCCGCAACCCGCAGGACACCCTGCGCGTGCTCGACGCCCTTCAGACCGACGAGCTGTGCCCATGCAACCGCCCGGTCGGCGGCGAAGTGCTAGCCGCGTAAGCGCAGCCTGACTGTAACGCGCTCGCCCCTCTCCCTGAGGGAGAGGGGTTGGGGTGAGGGGGACCGGCGCCTCATCCGCGACCAATCTCGCGGGAGAGGAAACACCGCGCCCCCGCCCCCTCGGTCCCCCTCCCGCCGGGAGGGGGAGGCGCTCAATTGAAAGACCCATACATGTCCATCGACACCCTGAAGTCGGCCCTGCCCGACTATGCCAAGGATCTGAAACTCAATCTCGGTTCGCTGCTGAACGAGACCATCCTGACTGACCAGCAGAAATATGGCTGCTATCTCGCCTGCGCCTATGCTGTCGGGCAGCCAGATGTCGTGAAAGCCATCAATGCCGAAGTGGACGGCAAGATGAGCGCGGAGGCGATCAAGGCCGCCAAGGCCGCCGCCGCCGTGATGGGCATGAACAATGTCTATTACCGCTCGGTCCACCTGCTCTCCAACGAGACTTATGCCACCCTTCCGGCCAAGCTGCGCATGAATGTCATCGGCGCGCCGGGCATCGAGAAGGCCGATTTCGAGCTCTACTGCACCGCCGTCTCCGCCGT
>JALEGE010000087.1 GCA_022760335.1 Hyphomonadaceae bacterium | reverse complement strand
TATGGAATGGCAAGACGGCTTCGGCAGACGGCCCTTGGAAGTGTGGCGCTTATGGTGCTAGCAGCCTGTGGTGGGCAAAGTTCCGATCCGCAGACTTCGCGAACCGGCGAACTCGTTGAATGTGTCCCGATCGAGGAAGGTGCTCTCTACCGTGTCGTCGACGGTAAACTGACCGCGGCCGAGGCGCCCGATCCGGTGATCATCGAGCGGGTTGTCGAGCCTGAGCTGACCTGGACCGAGCGGCTGGAGGCAAGTTTCCCTGATCTTGGTTTTCCCTGGATGCAGCTGGATTCGCGCAATGCTGATGCAGGTGTGGTCACCCTCACGGGGCTGGCGCCGACAGCGGATGCGAAGGGCCGTGCTCTGGATGCGGGCGAGAGCGCGATCAAGGCGACGCCGCAGGGTCGCGACCTTCTCATCATTGACGGCATATCAGTCGAAGGCGGCGAGGAAGCTGTCGGTGCTGCGCTTGGCACACTCACCACGGCTTCATCTGTAGAAGAGTGCCAGGCGGCGTTCATCCGTGTCATGGAGGGGCGCAATGTATCCTTCCGCACCGCTGGTGCCAGCATCAATGATGAAAGCGCACGACTGTTGGATGCTGCCAGCGCCGTGGCGACACTCTGTCAGGACTATGAAATCGAGATTGGCGGCCACACGGATTCGGTTGGCAACGCGATCAACAATCAGCGCTTGTCAGAGCGGCGCGCGGAATCGGTCCGCCAATTTCTGATCTCAAAGGGCGCGCCGGCTGAGATACTTGTGGCCGTCGGATATGGCGAATCCGAGCTTTTGGACACGGGTGACACACCCGAAGCCCATGCGCGCAATCGCCGTACGGAATTCACGGTGCGCGAGCGCTAGGCACGCCGATCACTCTAGAATTTGTAGCGGATCGGAATGCTTTTCGGTCCGCCAACGAAGTTGGCCTTGATATGGCTTGGCTCGCCTGCGAGTTCGATGCTTTTGACGCGCGAGAACAACTCTTCATAAAGCGCCTGCATTTCCATGCGGGCGAGATGCATGCCCAAACACATATGTCCGCCATAGCCAAACGAGACGAGTTTGTTCGGGTTGCGGTCAACACGGAAGTTGAAGGGATCGGCGAACACTTCTTCATCGCGATTGCCTGAAGGGTAGCAGAGCATCAGAGTCTCGCCGGCGAGGATCTTCTTTCCGCGCAGCTCATAATCGTCCTGCGCGGTGCGCATGAAGTGTTTCACCGGGGTCGTCCAGCGGATCGCTTCATCAACGGCCGTGCGAGAATGCGCGGGAGCATCCTCCATCATTTTTTTCAGTTCGGAGGGATTTTCCAGCATCCCAAGTAGCCCGCCGCCAGTGGATGCACTGGTGGTATCGTGCCCGGCTGCGGCGACGATGACATAATAGGACATGGCCTCGAACTCGCCGATTGGGGCGCCGTCAATCTGGCCATTGGCGATGACGGTGGAAACATCGTCGCGCGGATGGGCGCGCCGGTCATGTGTCATGGCGGTGAAATACTGGAAGAAATCGGCGACCACGCTCTGCATTGCGGCGAGACCGGCCGCGACATCCTTGCGGGCGAGCGCTTCGCCATCGCGCGAGAGGTCTTCATCCTGGGCGCCGAACATTTCCTGGGTCAGCTTCAGCATGCGGGGCTCATCCTCAACCGGCACCCCAAGAATTTGCATGATCACGCGCAGGGGATAGTAGAGGGCGATATCGCTCTGGAAGTCACATTCCCCACCCAGATCCTCCATCCGGTCGATAAATTCCTTCGCAATGCTCTTCACCGCCTCCTGACGCTTGCGCACATTCAGGGGCAGGAACCATTCCTGGGTCAGATGGCGGTATTTGTAGTGATCGGGGTCATCCATCTGGACCAGCGAGCGCACCAGATGCGGCCCGCCGGTCAGGGCATAGACCTGGTTTTCGGTGTCGAGTGGAGAGAGAATTTCGCGCTGGCCATTCGTGAACAGCTTGTTCTGGCGCGAAATCTCCAGAATGTCGGCATGCTTGGTCACCGCCCAAAACGGGCGAAACCCCTGTGGCTCGACCCAGGCGAGTGGATCATTGGCGCGCAGATCCTCAAAGGCTTCATCGATCGCCTTTGCATCGGCATAGATCGCTGGAGACACAATCTGTTCACATCGTCTTTCGCCGGCCTCACTCATTGTGCGGTCGGGATTCTTCTTTGTTTCGGGCGGGGTGGCGAGCGCCGTCATTTGTTTCCTCCTCGTGCTTGCTCTACGGCAATGTCACGAGGAAGACCCTAGCTTAACGGCGCGGCTTGCCAAGGCGTGACCTTGCGGGCCCCCGGGGAGATTTTCTGGGTTTTTCGGATGTGCGGCGCGCCTTGGACAGCATGTCGCCCGGGAGAGCGTCCTCGATCAAGTTGGCGGGCACTTCCTCGACCGCGCCCGGTTTCAACTCGCCCAGCTCAAACGGACCGTACGAGATCCGGATCAGCCGGTTGACCTGCAGGCCGACCGCTTCCAGAGCGCGGCGCACCTCGCGTTTCTTGCCTTCGGTGAGTGAGACGCGCAGCCAGCTGTTTGCGCCGGTTTCCTGCTCAAGCTCGGCCTCGATCTTGCCGAACCGCTCGCCATCCACCGTGATCCCGCTGGCGAGCTTTGCCAACTTGCCCGCATCTACCCTGCCGAAGGCGCGGGCGCGATAGGTGCGCACCATGTCATTGCCGGGCAATTCCAGTGCGCGGGCAAGGCCGCCATCATTGGTCAGCAGCAGAAGACCTTCGGTGTTCAGGTCCAGCCGGCCGATCGTGACGGTGCGCGGTAGGGATTTCGGCAGCTCGTCAAACACGGTGCGCCGGCCGGCCGGGTCGGAATTAGTCGTGATCAGGCCCGCCGGCTTGTGATAGCGCCAGATGCGCGCGCGTTCCGGCGCGGCGATCTCCAGCCCGCCGACGCGGATATCCTCGCGGCCAGTCACTTTCTCGGCAGGCGTTTTCACCTTTCGTCCGTCAATCGTGACCTTGCCTTCCTCGATCAGCGTTTCGCAGGCGCGGCGCGAGGCAACGCCTGCGCGCGCGAGATATTTCGCGATACGTTCGCCGGGGGCTTCGGCTCCAAGTTTGGGTGTGGGCTTGCGCGGGGCTTTGCCGGGGCGACGTGCGCCTGGGCGGGGTGTCCTGCGGCCCGTCTCGCGACGCTCCGTCATGAGTCCTCTTTATCTGCTGCTAAATCCAAAAGCCGACAAAAGCCTATCAAAAAGTTCCTCGCAGGTCCCATCGTCAGAATGGAATATCAATTCATTGTCCAATTCGTCACTACGCAACGAGATCCAATCTTGATCGCTTGTTTGCTTTCCCTCCAAAAGGGCCATGTGAATTGCTTTTTTCTGATCTGAGGAGAGTGTTTCGAGTAAATTACGTGCTGCACTCTCTAGGTCGCCATGTTTTTCGATTTCATGGTCCATGTCCTCAAGGAACAGAAATAACTCTGTTGAAACCAATAGCATTGGCTTGTTTCCTTGAACTCTTGGCCATTCTCGTTGCCTTTAGAGCAGGTGGACCATGGGCGCGGCGATCGCAAGGGCCATGGCCAGTTCTGTTGCAATCCAGATGGGGTTCATGGCGGCCTCGCGCAGCTTCTCGCCATCCAGCAGCAGTGACAATCCGCGCCCAAGGGCGGCGCCGAACCAGCCCATGGCAAGCGGAAAGGCGATAAAAGCGCCAAGCGCACCGCCCAGCATCAGGACCAGGACCAGCGCCGTACCATGGGTGAGAAACAACAGGCCGCCATATGTGGCGCGGAACTCAGAATAGCCGCCCGGTTTGGCGGGGTCTGCAATCAGGCGTACCACGCCGGCGGCCCAGGACGGGCTGATCAGGCTGCCCAGGCCAATCAGGGCGCCAAAGGCGAGGCCCAGGCTGGCGATGAGGTCGGCGATCATGTGTGCCTCCGGATTTGGAACATGAGTGCAGGCATGCAGTTCTTGCAAGTGACTACGCGTTGTGCGCGCGATTGGATTGCTCGCCTTGCGCGCGCGCTTGGCATGAGAGAAGGGGAGAGATGGACGAGTTTGATCTGATTTCCCGGCATTTGCGCAAGATTGCGAGCACGGAAGGCGCGCTTGGCCTTGGTGATGATGTCGCGCGGCTTACGGTGCGTGAGGCGGCAATCGTGACCACAGATTGCCTTGTCGAGGGCGTGCATTTTTTGCCTCAGGACCCGATCGGCACAATTGCGCGCAAGCTGGTGCGGGTGAATGTCTCCGATATCCACGCGAAAGGCGCATTGCCGGGTGAAGCGCTGCTTGTGCTGGGCTGGCCGAAGGACCGGGCAGAAAGCGAGCTTGTCGCCTTCGTCGAAGCCCTGGGGGACGATCTTGGGCTCTGGGGGGCAAACCTGATCGGTGGCGATACGGTGAGCACCCATGGTCCATTGTTTCTATCCCTGACTCTCACAGGCAAGGCTCTGGGAGTGTCGCCGGTTTGGCGCGCAGGCGCCCATGCAGGTGAAGATCTCTGGGTGACGGGCCGGATCGGGGCAGGCTGGTGTGGGCTGCGTGAGGTACTTGCCGAGGTTTCGGGCCCGGATGCTGAGCATTACCGAACACCTGCCTTGCCCGGACCGGGCGCGGCTCGCCTGGTTGCAGCCCATGCTTCGGCCAGCATGGATGTCAGCGACGGCCTTCTGGGGGATGCCGCCAAGCTGGCGGAAGCCAGCGGTGTCGGCCTTAATATTGATCTGGAGGCCATGCCTCTGGCGCAGCCCGATACGGCGGTCATGGACCAGATCACCCATGGGGATGATTACCAGATCCTGTTCACGGCCCCGGTCTCCAACCGCGAAGCCCTGCTCGCGCAGGCTGGGCAAGAGGGGCTGAAAGTCACGCGAATCGGCGAGGTGACGGCTGGGAGAGAATTGCGGCTTCTGTCCAATGGAAACCCGGTTCCACTGCCGCAAAAACTGGGATTTGCCCACGAATAAGGCGTCCAGGGTCGCGCGGAACGCGAGAAAACTTGCCAGTGCTGCGGCGATTTGGCAGCGTCCGCGCAGAGGTAAGGTAATTGCGCCCCCGTTTCTGGGGATAAAAGCAAACACAGCAGGGAGGGCTTCTAGATGAGCCTTTGGTATTGGGTCGCGCTTGCAGCGGGCCTCTTGTCCGTCATTTACGGCTATGTGCAGATACAATCGGTAAATGCGGCATCAGCGGGCAATGCGCGGATGCAGGAAATCGCCACGGCCATTCAGGAAGGCGCCGATGCCTATCTGACACGTCAGTATCGTATGATCACCTATGTTGGCATTGGCGTGCTGGTGATCCTGGCGATCGCCTTTCGCAACTGGGAAGTTCCCGTCGGGTTTCTGATCGGCGCCATTCTCTCCGGCGCGGCGGGCTTTATCGGCATGAAAGTGTCCGTGCGCGCCAATGTGCGCACGACCGAAGCCTCGCGCGAGAGCCTCGCGGCCGGCCTGTCGCTGGCTTTCAAGTCCGGCGCGATCACCGGCATGCTGGTGGTCGGTCTCGCTCTGCTCGGAATCGTCATTTATTACGGCGTGCTTGTCGGCATGATCGGGGCTGAGCCGGGCGATCGCCGCGTGGTCGACGCACTGGTCGCGCTCGGCTTTGGCGCCTCGCTGATCTCCATTTTTGCGCGTCTTGGCGGCGGTATCTTCACCAAGGGCGCTGATGTTGGCGGCGATATGGTCGGCAAGGTTGAGGCGGGTATCCCCGAGGATGATCCGCGCAACGCGGCCACCATCGCCGACAATGTCGGCGACAATGTCGGCGACTGTGCCGGCATGGCGGCGGACCTGTTCGAGACCTATGCCGTGACCATCGTGGCCACCATGGTGCTCAGCGCGATCTATTTCGCCGATGCAGCTTTCCTCTCCTCGATCATGAT
This sequence comes from Hyphomonadaceae bacterium, assembly GCA_022760335.1. Lineage (GTDB taxonomy): Bacteria > Pseudomonadota > Alphaproteobacteria > Caulobacterales > Hyphomonadaceae > UBA5336. The sequence continues at coordinate 14,435 of JALEGE010000087.1, read as the reverse complement.
CCTGCCCCTGGCGATCTGTGCTGTGTGTATCGTGTCCTCGATTGCAGGCACCTTCTTCGTGCGCCTTTCGCCGGGCTCCACCAATGTCATGGGCGCGCTCTACAAGGGTCTTGCCTGGACGGGTGTGCTGTCGATCATCCTGATCGCGATTGTCATCGCCAATGTCCTGCCCAATGGCTGGGGCACGATTGAGGGTGCGGGCGAGGCGCTTGGCCTACTTGAGCGTTCTGGCGAGGCGGCCAATGTCACCGGGCTGGATCTCTTCTTGTGCGCCGTGACCGGGTTGGCGGTAACCGGCCTGATCGTCTGGATTACCGAGTATTACACCTCCACGGCGTTCCGCCCGGTGCGCTCGGTTGCGCTGGCATCGGCTTCGGGCCACGGCACGAATGTGATCCAGGGCCTGGCGGTCTCGCTGGAGTCCACCGCGCTGCCGGCGCTGACGATTATTGGCGGCATCCTGCTGACCTATAATCTTGCCGGCCTCTTCGGCATCGCCATCGCCACCACGGCCATGCTGGCCCTGGCCGGCATCATCGTCGCGCTGGATGCCTTCGGCCCGGTGACCGACAATGCCGGCGGTATCGCCGAGATGGCCGAGCTGCCGTCTTCCGTGCGCGAGACGACCGACACGCTGGACGCGGTGGGCAACACCACCAAGGCGGTGACCAAGGGCTATGCCATCGGTTCGGCCGGTCTTGGCGCGCTGGTGCTGTTTGCCGCCTATACCGAGGACATCAAATACTTCGCCAGCCATACCGATGGCCTGCTGGCCGATATCGCGGTGAACTTCTCGCTGTCGAACCCGTATGTGGTGATCGGCCTGCTGTTCGGGGGCCTGCTGCCGAACCTGTTCGGTGGAATGTCCATGATGGCGGTGGGCCGTGCGGCACAAGCCGTTGTGGTCGAGGTGCGCCGCCAGTTCCGGGAGATACCGGGCATCATGGAAGGCGAGAACAAGCCGGACTATGGCAAGGCGGTCGATATGCTGACCCAGGCGGCGATCAAGGAGATGATCGTCCCGTCCATGCTGCCGGTGCTGTCGCCGATCGTGCTGTTCCTGGTTGTCTGGCTGATTGGCGGACTGTCTGCCGGTCTGGCGGCTGTTGGCGCCATGCTACTCGGCGTGATCGTCACTGGCCTTTTCATCGCCATTTCGATGACATCCGGCGGTGGGGCCTGGGACAATGCCAAGAAATATATCGAGGATGGCAATCATGGCGGCAAGGGCTCTGAGGCCCACAAGGCTGCGGTGACGGGCGACACTGTGGGCGACCCCTACAAGGACACCTCCGGCCCGGCTGTGAACCCGATGATCAAGATCACGAACATCGTGGCTTTGCTCATGCTGGCCGTGATCGCTGGTGGCCACTAGGCCAAAGCCGGATCTTGAAAAATCAGGCCGCCCCGGCGTTTCCAGCGCCGGGGCGGTTTCTTATATGAGGGCCAGGAATAGACACGGAGGCCGCCATGATCAGTCCAACCCATGTGCAAACCATGGCGCGCTACAATGCCTGGCAAAATGGCTCGCTCTATCGCGCGGCTAGTAGTTTGCCGGCTGAGGCGTTGACGGAAGACCGTGGCGCCTTTTTCGGCTCCATGCTGCGTACATTCAATCATCTCCTCTGGGCAGACGGTATGTGGATGAGTCGGTTCACGCCGCGTGTGACAAAACCCGAGCAGGCCATGCATGGCGCTCTTGATCGCTTCGACAGCCTGGCGGCGCTGAAGCCGGCGCGCGATGTCATGGACGAGAACATCCGCCAATGGGCCGGCGAAGTGAGCCAGGAGTGGCTTGACAGCGATCTGGAATGGTATTCCGGGGCGGCCCAGCGCGACATGGTCAGCCCGGTCTGGTTTTGCGTCACGCATTTCTTCAACCACCAGACCCATCATCGCGGCCAGATCCATGCCATGCTGACGGCGGCCGGTGCCAAGCCAGAGGATACCGACCTCTTCCTGATGGACGAAAATGCCTAGCAAGCCTATTCTTGGCTCGCCGTTTCCGGCCAAGTGTCATGTTCCGTATGCGGCACTGCATTCTACGCAATTGGGTGCTTGCCAGCGCCGGGCTGCCTCGCTATATCGCGCGTTCGGACCGGCTGCGCTCCCTTCGTCTATCGGTTAGGACGCCAGGTTTTCAACCTGGAAAGAGGGGTTCGATTCCCCTAGGGAGTGCCACGGTCTGCGACTTTGAGCGCTTGCTTCAGTCTCCCTTAAGTCCCCTATGGTAGCGGTGCGGTCTCACAACGCCCGGATTGCCTTCATGACCCAACCCAGCCTGACCCTGTCGCCTAGCCGTCTGTTCACCCAGTGGTTGGCCGATCATGGCACCAGCCTGGCCTTCACGACATATCAGGCCGGCAAACTGTTCTTTGTTGGGTTGAATGAGCAGGGGGATCTCTCCGCTTTCGAGCGGACATTCGAGCGCGCCATGGGCCTTGCACGCGAGGGTGACACATTATGGCTGGCGACGAAGTACCAGCTCTGGCGGTTTGAAAATTTTCTCGCGCCTGGTCAGATGCAGAATGGCTATGACGCGCTGTTCGTGCCGCTGGAAGGGCGCACCACGGGTGATGTCGACATACACGATGTGGCGATTGCCAGTGATGGTCGCCCCCGCTTTGTGGTCACGCGCTTCAACACCATTGCCGAGATCGAGGAGCATGGCAGTTTCCGCCCGGTCTGGCGCCCACCCTTCATCGACAGGTTGGCAGCAGAGGATCGCTGCCACCTCAATGGAATGGCAATGGAAAACGGCATGCCGCGCTATGCCACCGCCGTCGCGCCGACAAACCTTGTAGAGGCTTGGCGTGACAGACGGGCCGATGGCGGCATCATCATTGACATTCCCAGCGGCGAGATCGTCGCGTCCGGTCTCTCCATGCCCCATTCCCCGCGTCTGCATAATGGCGAGCTTTATGTCCTGAATGCTGGCACAGGCGAGTTCGGGCATGTGAACAGGGACACTGGCCGGTTCGAGTCGATCGCCTTCTGCCGAGGTTTCCTGCGCGGTCTTGCTTTGGTCGGCAACTATGCCGTCGTCGGTGCTTCGCTCCCTCGCAATGCCAGCGCATTTGAGGGACTTGCGCTGCAAGACCGATTGGAAAAGGAGGGCGTTGGCGCCAAATGCGGCCTCAGCGTGGTCAATCTCACCACCGGCGATGTGGAGCATACGCTACACATTGAAGGGGTTGTGGAAGAACTCTACGATGTGCTTGCGCTGGAGGGGTTGCGCCGGCCCATGGCCCTTGGCTTCCGCTCAAGAGAAATCCATCACGCACTCAAATTGCGGGCTGAGCGCTAGCTGCCGGAAAGTCTGGCGCGCATAGCGTCAAGCGCTTTGCAAGCCCTACATTTCAAAGAATTCACAGCGATACAGTCGTCAGTCCCGTGACAAATCCTGTCAGTGGACTTAACTAGTCAATCGCTGGGGAATTTTGGTGTGATGACTCAACCCGTTGAGGACAATTCAGACGTGGGCCCGGAATCGGTTCGCGTGATCGGGAAGATCAAATGGTTCGACCAGGCCAAGGGCTATGGCTTCGTTGTGAGCGAATCTGCCCAGGGCGTGGAGATCAATAGTGATATCCTGCTCCATGTCAGCTGCCTGAAGCATTATGGCGAAACCTATGCCGATGAGGATGCGCGCATTGTCTGCGAGGCAGCAGAGCGCGAGCGCGGTTGGCAGGTTGTAAATATCATCGAGATGGATCGTCCGCGCGCTGCCGTGGCCATTGAAAGAGGCGTGACGCCGCGCCTGGAGCCGGTGATCGTGAAGTGGTTCAATCGCACGCGCGGCTATGGGTTTGTCAATCGCGCTGGCGACACTGAGGATATCTTCATCCACGCCACGGTGCTCCGCCCTGCTGGTGTGCAGGAAGTCGAGCCTGGTCAGCGCCTGATGGCCGCCGTAGAGAGCGGTTCCAAGGGCGCACACATCTCCATGGTGCAGCTTGATGATTGCGATGACTGACCCCTTTCTCGCAGCCGTCTGAGAATATGTGTTGAGGGCAGCCGCGCGCGAGGCTAATCCACGGATATGACCCGTTTTTCGAATGCCATACTCCTCATTGGCCTGATTGCCGCTGCTCCGTTTGCGCCGGTTTATGCGCAGGAGGCCGCCCAGCCGATCCTGGAACAGTCTCCGCTGACCATACATTCCGGTGAGGCCGAGCACGTCTTCACGGTGGAACTTGCCGATGATCGCGAGGAGATTTCCACCGGCATGATGTTCCGCACTGAAATGGCGCCCGATGCTGGCATGCTGTTCGATCTGGGTGAGCCTCGCGCGGTGACCTTCTACATGAAGAACACGCTGATTCCGTTGGATCTGCTCTTCGTCGCGCCTGATGGTGAAATTCTCGCCATTGCGGAGAATGCCGAGCCCTTGTCCTTGCGCCTGATCGATCCCGGTGTCGCGGTAAAAGCTGTTCTGGAGATCAATGGCGGGCAATCGGCTGCCCTGGCGATCCAGCCCGGCGACCGGCTCGATCATCCGATCTTCGCGAGCGCGAGTGACGGCTGAGCCTGGCAGGGCGCCGGCTGGGTTCACACTGGCACGGAGCCGGGGCAAGTTCACCCAGCATAATGGGCCTGTTTTCCGCGCCGAGGGCGAGGGGGACCTGCGCTCGGGCTTCTTCGTGCTGGACCGGCACTGCAATGGTATGGGTTTTCTGCATGGCGGCATGGCCAGTGCTTTTGCCGACAGTGCTCTGGCCTGGGCAGTCTGGTGGACCACCAGGCGCATGTCGGTGACGTTGAAGCTGACTCTGTCCTATTTCCAAGTGGTGCGCGAAGGTGCCTGGCTGGAGGCGCGCCCTGAGGTGATCTCGGTTCAGGATGGGATTGTCCATGTGAGTGCAGATCTTGTCGCAGAAGGGAGCGGCCGGGCGGCCCGCGCGGACGGTGTTTTCCGGCTTTTGCGCCGAAAAGAAGCATGATCGGCTGCAGTCTGCGTCAGACAGGGGCTTGTGCCGGCGCGCGGCTTGGCAGATATGGAGGGCCACGGAGCGTAGCGCAGCCTGGTAGCGCATCTGGTTTGGGACCAGAGGGTCGGGAGTTCGAATCTCTCCGCTCCGACCATGTTTGAAGAGCCTGGAGGGAAGGGCCATGGACGCACGCATTTTCAAGCCTGGCCGAAATGCCATGCAGTCTGGCCGTGCCAAGACGCGCCATTGGGTTCTCGAATTCACTAGCGGTAAGCGCACCACCGATCCGTTGATGGGCTGGACCAGTATTGACGACACGGCCGGGCAGGTGCGCCTTGAGTTCGAAACGCGCGAGCAGGCGATCGCCTATGCCAAGCGCGCGAAGCTGAGTTTCCAGGTTGAGGAGCCACGTGAGCCAAAGCGGCTGGTAAAGTCCTATTCGGAAAATTTCAGCGCCGACCGCAAACGTCCCTGGACGCACTGATCGCCGCCGTGCGCATGGCCCCTTAGCTCAACTGGATAGAGCACCGGACTTCTAATCCGACGGTTGCAGGTTCGAGTCCTGCAGGGGTCGCCAAAATTAAATAACCCATTACAATGATATCTATGGGCGCTGCTTGATCGTGTATGCTGATCAATACTGTGAGTGGCATTCCAAAACATGTGTGACGTGCCCGAGAACACGTTGCCACCCATAATGGTCCGGCCGCATTTCCAACAGTGTAGAAAGTGAATTGACGCTGGCCAATCTCTCGGATTCAGCCGCCTCACACCGTCCTGCAGCGGCATAGACCTCTGCAATTTCATAATTCAGTAGGCTGTGGCGGAAACGATGTTGCAGCTTGGTTCCATCGCTGTCGGCCAGGGCCGACAGGATTTCTTTCGCGGTTGCGATATCCAATGCGAATTCCTCTCCGCCCAAGCGCGCCAGAAGGAGCGCCTTGATCATGTGAGCCTGGGCGATGGTCTGTTGTTCCGTCGATCGACCGCCCACGGCGAGACTCAACTGAGTGAGCACCTCAAGTGATTGATCTACACGATCAATCGCTATCTGTAGCTGCTCGACGCTGGCAGGAACCCTGGCCCAACCAGCATCAATTCCGATGCTGATCAGAGCGAGTTGGACAGGCCCGGTATCTGCGCGCTGCAGTGCTTGCAAGTGCGCTTCGCCCCGAAGCACGAGGGTGGCCGCATAGTCTGGCTCATGCAGAAAAAGCGCGTCGGAAATAGCCTGGCTGAGAGCCAGAGCGGAATAAGCCGCGCGTACCTCTGGCCAGGTCGATGGACCTAAGCAGCACTCGGTTGCCCCCTCGCTCGGAAGGGCTTGCAATCGCAAGTCGAAGGCATCCAGGGCTATTTCGATATCAGCGGCCGTTTCGGCTTTAAAGGTTTCTGACGCGGCCAGCGCGACGGAAGCATTGAGCGTTAGCATGAAGTCATTATCAGTGGCCCAGCCGGAGCGAATTAATTCTTCGCCTATTTCGAATGCGGCAAGAGCGCTCGCCGCGGCCGCGTCAAACTGGCCATTCGCAGCCTCTGCTGCAGCCAGCCTCTGGTAGGCCTGTAGTCGCAGACGCTCCAGACCGCCCGCGTCGATTGCGTTGTCCTCAGGGGTAACGAGGGTTGACATTATGGTGCGCGTCAAAATGGAGCGATCACGGCTAAACACCTGATCGGTAAATTGCCGGGCCTGTCTAGCCGAGTCCAATTGCCTGTCGATATCGCCGCGCAGCAAGTCGACATCGGCACGAGCAATGTAGGCAGACGCCGCAAGGCTATCGAGGTAATCCTCTCCGCCCGGAAGTATCGAAAAGGCGGGGTGGCTGCGCAGAACTTGCGTCCGATTGGCGACCCGTTCGAGGGACTCCGAAACCAGATCCGATACGGGACCATCTTCTTGAGAAAAATCCTTGATGTAGAGCACGGTGCGTTGGGTTTGCCCGATGCTCGCATAGGAAGCCCTCAGCGCATTCATCCAACCTAAGCCGACCAAGGCCAACATGGCGAGACAGGTGACAGTCGCCAAAACTGAGACGGTTGCAGCGCTGCCGAACAGCGCAACCGTGCGAGCCTGACGCTGGCGCTGCAGGCCAAGAACATGTCGCGGTTCCAGTCCTGTCAATGCAGCAACAAGGTGGCTTGCGCCTGCAACCATGCCCAGACCATCGGATGAAATGTCAATGATCTGAATGTTTTGCTTTTCAGGCGCTGACTCCAGCGCCGGGGGCAGCACGCTTTCCAGGGGGCCTGTCGTAACAGCAATGATCCTTTCGGAAAGTTCGTGCTCAAGAAAGACATTGATCTCCCGATCGACCCACTGGCTTTTTCGAGATGTGGGACTGCAAAGCACGATCAGGTAGGCACTCTCGGCCAGCGCTTCCTCGATTGCAGGCGTGAGAGCGGCTGCGTCGCCAAGCTCGTCGCGATCACGAAACACTGGGCGGCATGGGTGCTGTGCAAACCCTTCTTGGCGAAGCTGGCGCGGCACGTGAAATCCCTCAAGCAGCCGGTGGAGTTTCTTGGCCGAGCGCCAATCGGCATGGCTGTAGCTTAAGAACGCCTTATACTTCTTCATGGGCCGGGCTTCGCAGAGCACTCAAACTGACCGATTGTGGATAGGGTTCTCTCCCATGCTAGGGCCCGTTGCATACTACCAATAGCGCGTTCCAGCAGAACACGTCCTTCGGCATGGTATGTGGAGGCTTCTTCACACATGCCGGTTGCCGCGAGGAACGCCGAGTATTGTGCCTTTGCCGCGCCCATTCCAGCCAGGAACAGCCGGTGATCCGGATCATTTTCAAGCCCCGATTCTAAAACTGCCATACGGCGGCGCGCATAGGCTAAGCCATCGCCGCCCTGCCAATAGTCCAAGAGCGCCTGACGACGATAGGTTTCCGCAAGGGCCAAGCGCGTACTTGTAAACCCATTCCCAGCGTCCAGTTTCTTTCTGTAAATTTCAGCGGCCCGTTCCAGTTCAAGTTCAGCTCGCGGGTGATCGCGAATTGCCAGATAATAAGTGCCCCGCATAAGCGCCGGGCTCCAACTACTGATTTGTTCGTCATCTCCGTCGGTACCGAGCTTCAAGAGCGCGCTCTCAATATCATCGATCGAATCCGGTGGAACCTCCAAGAGATTTGACGTGACAAAGTCCATGAGGAACAGCATGTACTTCGCACTCAGAAGTGAGCGTACCGAAAACGGATCCAGATCAGAATATATCGCACTTGCTGCAGGGCGATCGCCACTGAGTGCGAGCAACCGTGCCTGGTGGAGAGATGCATCAAAGACGATTTCATTCACCTCGATCCCAAGCGTTTGCAGTCCCTCGGAGGACATTTGATCAAACCGTCTCAGCGCCTGCTCATGGGTGGCCAAGGCGAGGTCCCATTCCCCTCTGGCGGCAAAGGCCTCCGATTCCAATCGGTCTGCCAGGTAGCGAAGAATGGGCGCTGTGTCTGGAAATTGCGCTTCGATCCCGGCAACCGCAGAATCCAGGGTTTCGGCGCGCGCGCTCACCAGGCTCACGGCGCGCTGTGAAGCGGGCCCTGATTGAGCGGCGAAAGCAACCAATTCCTGTGTGTTCTGCACCTCCACCTGCGTTAGCCGGAGTGTACCTTCCAAAGCCGCCATCGTGCTTACTTGCGCTTGCAGAGTCAAAAACACTGCAGATACGATCAATCCGATTGATACAGCAATTGTACCTAGGGATGTCACGATGCGGCGACGATCTCGTTTGGACTGACGATCCCAAACCCTGCCAAGTGACAAACCGTGGAGGCGCGCAACGGCTTTTGCCGCGCCGAGCGGGAAGCCATCGGCCTGACGGCTCAGGTCGATAGCGAGTATATCCAGCTGCCCGAGCACATCAATCAACGCCGTTTCCTCGGCGCTGCGACGCCGTTTAGACGGGGTGAGTATGAATATGATGTTCGGCGCGGAAAGAGCGAGCGCTTTAAATTGCTCAGGCCTGAGTTGCCTGGCCAGATCCGAAGACACCAGCAACACCACATGCGCCCCAGTGTTCACCAGGTCATGAACAACGTCCAATGACTCGATTTTCAACCGTGAAACTCGGCGTAAATTCGGCGATAGTTTCGTTCCTCGCGGTAGTGCCACGCGCCGAATATGCTTGTGCAAGCGTTTAGCTGGTCTGCTGTCAGCCGCGTCAAAACAGATCACAGTCACAGATTTCGCGCTCACCTAAGTCTTTGTATTAAAACTACAAATAAAGAAAGTCACCTTCAATTCGATTGTTGTGGAAACTATCGCCGCGCAGATCACTTAAACTTTGCTCTAATGGATCGGCAAGGTATGATTTCGTGACAATTTCATAAACTGCCTTGGGCTGCGTCCTTCATAGAAAAAAGAGACGGCCGAGACGAAGTGCTCGTCACTATCATGTCTACTTGTGTCATTGTCAGCGGGACTTGACCATGGTGTGTGCCGCACCCCATTCTTCCTGTGACCAAGTCGCTTTCCGCTAGTGTTAAGATACCTCCCTGGATCATTCGCTTTGCTGTGAAGATGCATATGCGGTTCCTGGTTTCGCTTCGGAGTGTAAAAGGGGTCTCCATGAACGGAGCCATCGGCGAACAGAAATTCGCTTTCTGCGCATGTGCAGTGAAGCGCAATCTCACCTGTTTTTGATTTTGCACCCACGCCTGATGGCAAAATTGTAAATGCACGCGCAATACGAGCGCGCAAAACTGGAACTTCCAGCATAAGCTCGCTTTGGAGGTCCAAAATGGTCTCCCCTTGCATCTCTGTTCTTGCTATAATGCAACCTGACGTCGAGGGGGCGCGGATGTATATCGACTGCAAGGCCGTTGAATTTGCTATATTTGTCGTATGCGCCTGCAAGGTTGGTGACTGGGGCAACCAAAAGCCCAAGAACCCACCCAGCCGTATATCCATGGCTCGAAATTCTCTCGATTACGCTCAAACGCGATTGGATAAGTTGGATCGTTCAGTTTTTTTTTCGGACGGTTTCAGGCCATTCGGGCTTTGGCTGCAGACTGCGCTCTTGGCGACAGGGGGGAGGGGCAGAAGAAGCTCGGGGATCCCTCGGAATTTGGGCGCGTCGGCTACGCTGTTTGCCTTGATGTCTCTTTTGATTACGCGCTGTCGTGAACGCTTGTCATATGGGCGATACGATGTTCGCTTCGCGATGACGACACCGGCAACTCCAGTGACGCCCAATGACTTGTTTCGGGAATATTCTCTGAGTTCATCTCCACTTCCCCGCCATCGGTTGGATTGCGCTATGAGCGCGGTGAAGTTGTGAAAAGCACGGAGGCTCAAGACATATTGGCTGATGCCGATCAATCTCCGGATCGATTAAACGAAGAGGTGTAATGTGGACCAAGTCAGCTTCGCGACCTTCAATTTGCTTAATCTCAATGAGCCTGGCCTACCCATGTATCGCGACAGGGCGGGGTGGAGCCAAGAAGAATATGAAGCCAAGCTTAATTTCACCGCTAGGTTGCTGATCGATCTCGACAGCGATGTCATTGGCTTTCAGGAACTCTGGCATCATGAAAGCCTGAGCGCTGCTTTTGAGCGAGCAGGTCTCGCCGATGATTATGATCTTATCGTTCCTGATGGGCATACGGGGCGGATCACATGTGCGGCAGCGGTTCGAAAGGGGCTCGCCATGGGCGATCCGGAATGGATCGAAGCCTTTCCTCCAAAATTCAAGCTGCAGAGTTCGGGGGATGATGCGCAGACTCCCGAAATAGAGGTTTCGATTGAGCAATTCTCAAGACCTGTCCTGCATATAAAGGTCAAAGCTCACCCGGATGAGGAACCCGTCTCGGTGTTTGTTTGTCATTTGAAGTCAAAATCGCCAACCCAAATCTGGCGTGAAGACTGGTATAAGGCAGATAAAGAGTTTTTCAAAAATCATGCTGAAGGGCTCGGAGCCGCACTGTCAACAATACGCCGAACCGCGGAGGCGGCGGCGTTGCGCATGATGATTTCAGGCGTAGCCAAACAGACAAATACGCCTGTCGTAGTAATTGGCGATCTCAACGATGGCAAATCATCAAACACAGTCGACATCATTACAGGACAACCGAATTATCTGCTCTCGAATTGGCAATCAGGTGGCGGTGATGTCGATCTTTACACGGCACAAACGCTTCAAGAGTACCAAAGCGAGCGTGATGTCTACTATACACATGTGTACAAAAAGCGCCGGAGCTCGCTTGACCACATCTTGTTCAGCCAAGAATTTTATGATGCCAGCCGCAAACGTGTTTGGGGATTTGGAGGGCTCACAATCGAGAATGACCACCTCAATCGTGAGGATCACAAATCCACAGGTAGCAATGACCATGGTATCGTTAAAGTGAAATTCTTACACAAGCCCGTAACGTCTTAATTGAAGGAGTGTGCGATGGGTCAGCCATTAGCAGATGAAATCGCTGCGCTGGAAGCACAGCATGTTGTCAAAGTCGCTCAGATTTTCGGGCGGATGAAATTCAAAACCGAAGTGGCCGAAGCCGGACTAAATGAAGCCGCAGCACTCAAGGAATTTGACGCGCTGGATCGCGACCTTGGTAATGAAGCGGTGATGACGGAGAATGCCGAAATTGTCGCGCTCATGCGGATCGCGCTGTATGAAGCGGCGCTTGATCCTGAAACCGAGATCGAAGTGGACAAGGCGCTACAAGCTGCAAAAACGCAATTTACAGGTGGCGTGGGGATCGTGGTGGCCTGGATGGCGGGAGCCACTATTTTGTATGCCTTGATGGGGGTTCGCGCAAAAGCGAAGTCGACGAATGGGAAGACTGAATGGGAGGTAGAGTACAAACCGGCGATCCCCAAAGAGGCTGCGGAACTGATGACGTCGATTTTCGAGCCCTTGGGGAAGGCCCTTGCTGGGCTTGGATCAATATTTGATAAGAAGAGCGGGACGCCGAAGCCGTGAGTGGGGAAGCGACCGCAACGCCGAGCGATGATGATAACGATAATGACATCCCGTTACGTCCCAATGATGTTGTTGGGTGGCATGCGCCTGGAAGATGGCGCGAACTCCCGGCAGATGAAGCGTATGAAATTCAGAAGAAGGCACTGCCCGGCCTTCACAGCGATCGGTCTCAGCCGCTACGCGGGTTGGGAAACAAGGCGTTATGGAAACCGTCCAGAGGGCGTGCACTTCTGAAGGGTGATGAGAATTGGCGTAGCGATGAAGTGATCCGTTTCGGCGTCGCGTTAAGGCCGATCGCCCCTCAGCGGGGCAACAATGAAAGCCCCATGAACCTTGAAATCCGAGTTCAGTCACCTCGACGCCTACTGAAGAAAAGTCGCGATGCTCTCAGAAAGTATTTGGAGACGAAGTTTGGCGCAGGTGTTCCAATCAGATTTACCGGTCCCGTGAAACTTCTTCACGGCTTTGATTGGTATGGGTCGAAATCGTTGAAAATTGGCGCAGATTTGGCAACTGAGAATGGTGTTCTCGGCCCAGTCACGTGTTTTGTAAGAATGGGTGGCAAGGATGCCGTATATGCGCTAGCTTGCGGCCATGTGCTGAGCAATCATGGACAGATGCGTGTAGGGCGCCGTGTGCTTAGCCCCTCGGGGCTTACCATGACTTCTCAGGAGGAAGGTCTGGGAACGTTGGAGTTCGTGCAATCACCAGAAACGGATCCGCAACAGTTCCCCGGCATCTCCATGGACGCAGGTTTGGTCGATCTCTATAAAATTCGGATTCCTATCGACACAACCGAGTTGAATTCGATTCCCGGGCGCAACGCGAAGCTGACACAAATTGTTGGCCTTTCGCCTGCCGATGTCCGCACCACGCATTTGGAAAAAACACCGGCAGCATCGCCATCAAAGACAGGAATAGTTGGTGCGATCGTTTCCTTTCTCACCACTAACGCAGTTGGCGATATTGTTACGGTGAGGAATGCTTTTGAGATTGAAGGGCAGGGGGCTCAACCTTTCGCGAAACCCGGTGATTCCGGCGCATTGCTTGTCGATTCTGAAAATCGTGGAAGGGCGATGATGATAGCTACGGCGGTCAATGTCGCAGGCAAAAACGGCGATTGGGACAATCCAGGCTACATCTATAGCTTGAGTGAACCCTTCGAAGCGCTTAGCTTGAGATTGGTATAGAAATGACAACGTACGAAGAAGCTACCGCCGCCACCGAGGAAGTTCGCGACATGGTCGCGAAAGCCTTGCGTATGTGGCCAACCACGATCGGTGTGGACAAGCGCCAAGGCGAATGGATAATCACGGTTGGTCTTCCCCGGCCGCCAGCTGCTGATATCAGGCGACCTGAAGTCTTTGGTGATATACCCGTCACATACAAAGTGGTTGGATCAGTGCGCCGGCTTCCGCGTCAGGGGCGCCGGCTCATCGCTCGAGAAGGTTAGCGTGGACTGCGCGAGTATGCAGGTTCGGATCCTGCAGCGGCGCGCCAGCATCAATGTCTTGCGAAATGGCGCAAGCTTCGCCATTTAGGAAACATGGCCAGACGACCTCGCCCCAAAATAGTGAGCCTTAGCGACGCAGCAGCTGTGCGCGTGAAAGAAATCATGTCCGAACGTGGCAGTGGGTATCTGCGCGTGGGTGTGAAGAATGGCGGCTGTGCAGGCATGGAATATGTCATGGACTATGTTGATGCGCCCGAAGCCCTGGATGAACTGGTTGAAGACAAAGGCGTAAACATTGTGATCGATGCCAAGGCGGTCTTGTTCCTGATTGGCTCCGAGGTCGATTATGAGACAACGCTGTTGCATGAGAAGTTTGTGTTCAACAATCCAAACCAGACAGATGCCTGCGGCTGTGGGGAAAGCGTGACCATCCTACCGGCTGAGGTCTCTTGAACTGTCGCAAAGACCACAGTATCTGCGATTTCAAGCCGGCTTGGAATTGGGCGGCATGGCGATTGAGCTGATTCGCTATTTAATTAAGTCGGACATTTGTCCGATAGATCGGTGTATATAGCAAATCCCAGGCTTGCCTTCTCCTGGCTATGCGCGCTGCGTGACTCTTATTGAACGATATTGTCACCGCTAAACTTGATCATCCTCATCAACAGGTGGAGGCGATCCACCGAGGAGAGCATACACGGTCGGGGGAGGTGGTCCGTATGGATCAATACCAAGCGCCTCGGCGGTTTCCACGGTCATGTATCCTACCGCCATGCCGCGTGAGCGCTGGAAGGCTTCCATGGCGCGCAGAGTTCGTGGGCCAAAGGCGCCATCGATCAGCGTCGGGTATCCCGCATCTGTCAGAGCGCCCTGAATTTCGGCGACCTTGTAGCGGTCTGTATTGCTTGCACACAGCACTTCGGCCCAGCGGATTTCACCGCCCCCGATCACAACTTCCTTCTCGATGGTCGTGTAGATTGCGGGCACGGCGACGCGGCGCTCTTGCGCTGGCGTGACCAGAGTACGGATCACGTGCGTTTCATATACGGCGGGAACCGCTTCTTCGACATAGCGTGGCGGCTCCACCACGACTTCACGGCGAATGGTTTCGTAGCGCGCG
>JALEGE010000086.1 GCA_022760335.1 Hyphomonadaceae bacterium | reverse complement strand
CTGCGTCGACGAAACTGGATGTCGAAACCCGTATACCCCTGTTGGTTGATTTGAACTCAATCATCATGGATCCACCCCCACCAGGCCTTCTTCCCGTCCTTGCATATGCCGAGCGCCCGCTTGTCTGCCTCGGGACCGCGCCGATCGATTTATCGCGCCGCCCCGATGCCATTCATCTTTCACGTGATGAGCAAATTCAGGCCTTGCCCCCGCGACTTGCCTTGCTCAGGCGCACTTTGCTGCGCGAGAGCGAACGCACTTTACGCGCTGAAACCGCACGCGATTTTGGTAACCCTGTTTACACCCATTCGCCGGCTGACACCTCAAAGACCCTGCGCTTTTTGTATATTGGATCGATCTCACCGCATTTGCTGGCGATGACGCGCGGCTTGAAAGCACGCGGCGTCGAGCTGGTCAGTTGCATGACCCTGCAGACGGCTGAAAATCATCTAAGCCATGACTCATTTCGCCTTGTTATCGTTGAAGGTGTGCTCCTCGACGCACTGGCCGAACGGATACAGGCTCTGTCCTCCCGACTGCCCGACACACCCTTTTTGGTCATTGGGAAAACCGAGAACGGCCATATCCTTGATGGTGCGGTTGTTCCGGATATGGATCTCGAAATGGCGCTCGACATCCTGTTGGAGCGTGCCCGGACTGAGCCACTTTCCACGCGTCTGAAACGGGTGCGATTAAGCGCGACATCGCACGACCCGCTTACGGGGCTCTACTCTGAAGCCTTCCTGCGCGCGCACCTGCCACGGCAGATGGCCGCGTGCGAGAAAGAGGAAACCTGCCTCACTGTGCTCAGTGTAAAATTGCGGGCGCCCCTCGAGGGCACCAGCCGCACCGATGATCTGCCCAGGCTGGCCGATCTCCTCGTCGCCAATTTGCGAGAAACCGATCTGGTTGCCCGGCTAGGCCCACGCGGCTTGTTATGTGTCCTCCGGGACACGTCCTTTGCCGGCGCCGTACAGCTGGCGGGCCGTATCGTTGAGGCGGTGGAAACCCTCTCCAGTGCACAAGAAAGTGATCTGGCAGATCGCCTGATGTGGCGGGTCGTAGAGCGTCGCGGCACGCATACGCCGGACGGCTTGATCGCGGCGGTGCAAACCGGGCCATTCACACGACCAATTGCCGCTTAGGCGTCCACCGGCGTTTCCAGCTCGTCCAGCAGGCGCCGGATCGATTCGATGCGCTGTTTCGCACTGCCAGCACCGACCGTGAAGACCAGCTTATTGTCCGGGCGCAGTTTGAGCTGCGAGGGCCGCGCGCGGACCACGCTCATCAGATGCATCGGATCGACGCTGGTATCCTCGCGGAAGCTGAACACCGCGCCCTTCGGCCCGGCATCCACCTTGGCGATGCCCAGCGCCTTGCAGCGCGCCTTGATGGCGGTGACTTCGAGCAGTTGCTGTGTCGGTTCCGGCAGCGGGCCGAACCGGTCTATCAGTTCGGCGGCAAAGCCCTCCCGGCCTGCCTCTGTGTCAATGTCAGCGAGACGCCGGTAGAGCGACATGCGCACGGCGAGATCCTCGACATAGTCTTCCGGGATCAGCACGGCGACGCCGAGATTGATGGTCGGCGACCATTCATCGGCGAAATCCTCCGCCTTGCCCTGCCCGGCCTGCAGCGCGTTGACCGCGTCTTCCAGCATCTGCTGGTAAAGCTCGACACCGACTTCCTTCACATGGCCAGATTGCTGGTCGCCAAGCAGGTTGCCGGACCCGCGCATATCGAGATCGTGGCTGGCGAGTTGGAAGCCCGCGCCGAGACTGTCGAGCGATTGTAGCACGCGCAGGCGCTTTTCCGCTGTCTCGGTCATCACCTGATCGCGCGGCGTCGTGAAATAGGCATAGGCACGAAGTTTCGAGCGCCCGACCCGGCCACGCAGCTGGTAAAGCTGGGCCAGGCCAAACCTGTCGGCGCGGTGGATGATCAGCGTGTTGGCACGCGGGATATCCAGACCGCTTTCAACAATCGTGGTCGAGAGCAGCACATCGTACTTGCCCTCATAGAAGGCTGTCATGATGTCATCCAGCTCGCCGGCGGCCATCTGGCCATGCGCGACGACGAAACTCACTTCGGGCACCTGCTCGCGAAGGAAGCCTTCCAGGCTATCGAGATCCTTGATACGCGGGGCGACCATGAAGGCCTGCCCGCCGCGATATTTCTCGCGCAGCAGCGCCTCGCGCAGGGTGACCGTGTCGAACTCGGTGACATAGGTACGCACCGAGAGCCGGTCGACCGGCGGCGTGGCGATGATGGAAAGATCGCGAATTCCGGTCAGCGCCATTTGCAGAGTACGCGGGATGGGCGTGGCTGAAAGCGTCAGCACATGCACATCCGAACGCAGCTCCTTCAGGCGCTCTTTATGCTTCACCCCGAAGCGCTGTTCTTCATCCACGATCAAGAGGCCGAGATTGTCGAATTCCACAGCCTTGGCGAGCAGCGCATGGGTGCCGATGACGACATTCACCCGCCCGGATTTCAGGCCCTCGCGCGTTTCCGCCGCCTCCTTGGCCGAGACCAGACGCGAGAGCTGGCGCACCTCAAGCGGCCAGCTCGCAAATCTCTCCGCGAAAGTATTGTAGTGCTGGCGCGCGAGGATTGTGGTCGGCGCGATCACGGCGACCTGCATACCGCTCATGGCGGCCACGAAAGCCCCGCGCAGGGCGACCTCGGTCTTGCCGAAGCCGACATCGCCGCAGATGAGGCGATCCATGGGCCGGCCCGAGGTGAGATCGCTCAGCACATCATCGATGGCGTGGAGCTGGTCGTCGGTTTCCTCATAGGGGAAACGCGCGGCAAACTCCTCATAAAGTCCATGGCCGGCATCAACGACCTCACCCTTCTTCAGCACGCGCTGAGCCGCAATTTCCATCAGTTCGGCGGCCATTTCCAGGATGCGCTTCTTGGCCTTGGCCTTGCGCGATTGCCAGCCGGCCCCGCCGAGTTTGTCGAGCTGGCCGCTGGCATCTTCGCTGCCATAACGGCTGATAAGATCGATGTTTTCGACCGGCAAGAAGATCCGGTCATTACCGGAATATTCCAGCTCCAGACAATCATGCGGCGCGCTGGCCAGCTCCAATGTCTTCAGCCCGGCATAACGTCCAACACCATGGTCGACATGGACAATCAGATCGCCAACCGACAGCGCCGCAGCCTCGGCAATAAAGTTCGCCGCCTTGCGCTTGCGGCGGGGCGCGGCGAGTCGGTCGCCGAGAATGTCGGGTTCGGCGATGATAGCGAGATCGGCAGTGACAAAGCCGGTCTCGATCGGCAGCTCGCAGACCGCGAAGCCGGCCTTCTTCGCGGCCTCCAGCGAAAAGGCGCGCTCCGGCACCTCAAGCTTGTGATCCTCGAACACGTTTGCGAGGCGCTCGGCAGACCCATCACTCCAGGCGGCGAGGATCACGGCGCGTCCGCCCGCATGAAGCTCTGTCGCATGCGCGCCGGCGACTTCGAAGACATTGAGATCCGGTCGGGCCCGCTCCGGCGCGAAATTCCGGCCGACGCGCGCGCCAAGGTCGGACTGGTCGCCCGCCGCATCGCCAGGCGTGAACCGCGCCGTCCTCTCGAAAGTCAGGGCCGCGTCGAGATCGCTGGGCGAAAGATAAAGCGCATCGGGCGGCAGGATGCGGCCCTTGCGCGGATCGCCGGCAGCCTCCAGACGCGCTTCATAATAGTCCTTGGCCTGCGACAGTCGCTCGGACGCTGCCTCACCCGCCAGCGCGGCCATGGCGATGAGGGTGTTCTCCGGCAGATAATCGAACAGGGTTTCGAGATGGTCGTGGAACAGCGGAAGCCAGTTCTCCACGCCCTGCCGGCGGATTGACGCGCGTGCAGCTTCATAGGTCGGATCGCCCGAGGGCGGGCCGAAAGTTTCGAGATATTTCTCGCGAAACCGGCTCAACACCTCATCATTGAACAACACTTCGCTGACCGGCGCGAAGGCCGCGCCCTGCAACTGTCCCGTGGAGCGCTGGGTTTCCGGATCGAACGGTTTCAGGCCTTCGAGGAAATCGCCGAAGAAATCGAGCCTGAGCGGCTCCGGCGAGGTTGGTGGGAAGATGTCGATAATGCCGCCGCGCACGGCATATTCACCCCGCTCGCGCACGGTGGAGACGCGGACATAGCCATTCACCTGAAGATAGTCAGTCAACGCGCCCTGGCTGACCGACTGGCCGACGGCGACCGAGAAACTCGCCGCCTTGAGCAGCGCCTTGGGCGGCACGCGCTGGACCAGCGAGCCTGCCGTGGTGACAATCAGGACCGGCCCCGGCGCCTCGTCCAGCCGCGAGAGCCGGGCGAGCGCGGCGCAGCGGCGCGCGGCAATCGAGGGTGTCGGGCTGATCCGGTCATAGGGCAGGACGTCCCAGCCGGGCAGATGGATGCTGTCGAGAGACGGGTTGGCGAACTCGGCGACCTTCAGCGCCGTCACCGCCTGCTTGTCATCGCGCGCAACATAGAGTGCCGTGCCGCCCGCCTCGCCCAGCATGCCGGCCAGCGCGAGAATATCTGCGCCGAAGGGCGCGCCGGCAATGGCAACGGAACCGGACAGGCCGGCAAGCAGCTTTTCTGGTGTCATGGTCATCTGCAAGGCTGGAGGATCGCGTGCCGGGAGCGTTAACCCGGTTGGGCCTCGTAGCGGAAGGCGATCAACTGGTCCAGAACCGGGCTCTTATGATTGTCAGGCACGGGCTTCTGGCCGACGAGCCAGGCATAGACCTCCCAGTCCGGTGCAGCGAGCAGGGCTTCGAACTGGTCAAGTTCACCTGCGCCCAAGCCCTCGATATGCTTGTCGGCAAAACTGCCCATCAGCAGGTCCATTTCCCGAAAGCCGCGCCGCCAGGCACGGAAGCGGAGTTTTCGGCGGCGTTCTGCGAGGTCGTCCGACATGGGCTCGTCCTTTCTTGCTGGAAACACACATAGGGTAACTTTCCCGCTCTGCACACCCGATGACCGCCTCTGAATGTTTCCGCAGACACCTGCGAAGGCAGGTGTCCATGGACCATTGCTTCAACCGGGAACGCTTGGTTGCATCTATCGTCCATGGATGCCTGCCTGCGCAGGCATTCACGGGTTTTTATGTTCCGCAGAGGTCTGAACCATTCTAGTGTCGCGCCATGCGCGATGAGCGGCTCTTTCCTCTGTTCCAGACCGTCGATGCCCTGCCCGGCATAGGCCCGAAACTGCTGGAGGCGTTCCAGCGCCTGCTTGGGCCGGCCACGGTGTGGGATCTGCTCTTGCATTTGCCCGAACGTTGGGTCGACCGGCGGGTAAAGGACAGCTTCGATGATCTGGAGCCCGGTGAGGTCGCCACGGTCCAGGGCGAGGTGCACAGCGTGAAGGCGCCCTACAACCAGCGCGCGCCGCACCGGGTGCAGCTGTTTGACGGCAGCGGGTTCCTCACGCTCACCTTCTTTCGCGCCGAAGGCCGCTGGCTGCAGAGCCAGTTCCCGGTTGGCAAGCAACGCATCGTTTCCGGCCGGATCGACGAGTATAATGGCGAACGCCAGATGACCCATCCGGACTTCATCCTTGACCCGGAAAAACCTGAACGACCGCCCGCTGTAGAGCCCGTCTATGGCCTCACCGCCGGGCTTACCAATAAGCGCGTGCACGGCGCGGCGGTGGCCGCCCTCGACCTCGTGCCAGACGACCTTCCGGAATGGCAGGATACTCACCTGAAAGCCCAGCGCGGCTGGCCGGATTTTGCAGAAGCGCTGGCCGCCCTGCACAATCCGCCGGCCTATGATCTGGATGCCATGGAACTGGCGCGCGAACGGCTGGCCTATGACGAGGCGCTGGCGCGCGAGGCCATGTTTGCCCTGGCGCGCGCTTCTCGCGGAAAGCGGCATTCGCCGGCCCTGCCGCTTGCCGGACAAGCCCAACGCAGGATTGTTGACAGTCTGCCCTATGCGCCGACCGGTGCGCAGAAGAGCGCGGTGAACGAGATCGCCAAAGACATGTCCGGGACCACGCCAATGCGGCGGATGCTGCAAGGCGATGTCGGGGCGGGCAAGACACTGGTCGGAGCCCTGGCCGCCGTTCAGGCGGCTGCGGCCGGCTACCAGGCCGCCTTCATGGCGCCGACCGAAGTGCTTGCCCGCCAGCAATTTTCCACGCTCGACGCCCTGCTCTCTCCGCATGGTTATGTGGTGGATTCCCTCACGGGGCGCGACAAGGGTTCGGGTCGCGAGAGCAAGCTGATGGGCCTCGCCGATGGCTCGATCCAGATCGTCGCCGGTACGCATGCGCTGTTCCAGGAAACGGTGAATTTCGCAAAGCTCAGCCTCGTTATCGTGGATGAACAGCACCGTTTCGGCGTCGCCGATCGCCAGCGCCTGCTGGAAAAGGCGATCAGCCCGCACATGCTGGTGATGAGCGCGACGCCCATTCCGCGAACGCTTGCCCAAGCGGTTCATGGCGATCTCGATGTCACGATCCTCGACGAAAAGCCCGCTGGGCGTCAAAAGGTTGAAACCCGCGTCCTGCCCGACAGCCGCCTGATGGAAGTCATCGCCGCCGTGGATCGCGCGGTGAAGCGTGGAGAGCGCGCCTTCTGGATCTGTCCGAAAGTGGATGTGGACGACGATGATTCTTCCGCCGTCGCACGCCATGCCGCACTGGTCGACCAGCTCTCCTGCAAGGTCGGGCTCGTACATGGCCGGATGAAGCCGGACGAAAAGGACGCCGCGCTGGAGGACTTCCGCGCCGGACGCACCGGCGTGCTGGTGGCGACCACGGTGGTCGAGGTCGGCGTGGATGTGCCCGAGGCCACCATCATGGTGATCGAGCGCGCCGAAGGCTTTGGCCTCGCCCAGTTGCATCAGTTGCGCGGGCGCGTTGGCCGGGGTGACAAACCGGCCTTTTGCCTCTTGATGTATCGT
Source organism: Hyphomonadaceae bacterium (assembly GCA_022760335.1). GTDB lineage: Bacteria > Pseudomonadota > Alphaproteobacteria > Caulobacterales > Hyphomonadaceae > UBA5336. The sequence goes on along the minus strand of JALEGE010000086.1, from coordinate 2,822 downwards.
CCACCACTGGGCGAAACGGCGACCAAACGGCTCGACACGCTGCGCAGCACGGATGACGGCTTCCTCATCGCGGAGGCCGATTTCCAGCTGCGCGGGCCGGGCGATGTACTCGGCCTGCGCCAGGCCGGCGCCGTGGACTATGCCGTCATAGATCTGGCCAGGGATGGCGACCTGTTGGAAATCGCGCGCAGCGATGCCCGCGCCGCCGTGGCAGCCGATCCGGAGCTTACGGGTCCGCGCGGGCGGGCGTTGAGTCTGGCGCGGGATCTGTTTCGTCCGCGGGCGCTTCGTCCTGAGGCGGAGTGAGCTTGGCACGCTCTTCCTCTTCCATCGGCATCTCATCGGGAACGACGAGGCCGGCGGAAATGATCATCCGCGCGCCTTCCTCAACCGACATTTTCAGGTGGATGACCTCACTGTCGGGTATGTACATCAAAAAGCCCGAGGTCGGGTTTGGCGTCGTGGGCACGAACACGCCGACATAATCCAGTGAGAGTTTGGTTTTGATCTCACCCTTGGCGCGCGCGGTGAGGAAGCCAAGGCACCACGTACCGCGCTTGGGATATTCGACAAGAACCACTTCTTGGAAATTCCCCTGCTCGCCAGATCCCAGAAGCTCGAACAACTGCTTGAAGGCATTGTAGATATTGCTGACCACCGGAATGCGACTGAGGATTCGGTCCGACAGGCGCAGCGCCGCGCGGCCGATCAGGTTTGTCGCTACAGCGCCGAGCAGCGTCAGCGCTACAATCGCCACCAGAACACCAACGCCCGGAATGGCGATATTGGTATAGGTCTCCGGATCCAGGATCGGCGGAAGCAAGGGCTTCACGCGCGCATCGATCACGGTGATCAGCCAGGAGACAACGCCAATCGAGATGGCAATAGGCGCAGCGATCACAATGCCGGCAAAGAAGCGCCCGCGCAGCCAGCCGAACAAGGTCTGGCGCGGCGGCTCGGCTTCCGACATCAGGCCCAGATCATGGTGATCTTTGGATTTTCGTTTTGCCATCCTGTCATCCTCAGCCACGACATTGACCCTGCGTCGCAACTTGGCGACTCCAGACTTCCGCGTAATTGTGGCCAAGATGCGAAAGACTCAAGAGATCAAGGCGGCATTGTCCGCTCTGGCACCAAAACTAATCCCCGATGGGGCAGAAATCCATGATCTGGTGCGCCTTTCAGGTGGTGCGAGTCAGGAGATCTGGGCGTTCGGGGTTCAGTCCGGTGCAGGGCTAAGCACGCCATTGATTCTGCGCCGCTCGCCTGGTGGGGCGGCCACCATGTCCAATGCGGCGATCGGCCTGCGCATGGAAGCAGAGGTCTTGAAGCTTGCCGACAGCACGCAGGTGCCCGTGCCGCGCGTAGCATATGTCTGCGCCCCGGAAGACGGGCTTGGCGAAGCATATGTGATGACGCGGCTGACAGGCGAAACGCTTGCACCCAGGATTTTACGAGAAGATGCCTACGCCCAAACACGCGGAAAACTGGCAGCCCAGTGCGGACGTGCCCTGGCGGCGATACATCGAATGAACACTTCCACCTTGCCGGCCTTGCCTGAAAGTGGGGGATTGGATCAGCTTGCCCGGTATGAAGAGACTTATCTCAGTCTCGACCTGCCAACGCCGACCTTCGATCTGGCAATTCAATGGCTGCGCACAAACGCACCCGCACCGCGCAGCCCTGCTCTGGTGCATGGCGATTTCCGGCTGGGTAACCTGATGGTGAATGAGACTGGTCTGGTCGGCGTGCTGGACTGGGAACTGGCGCATATTGGCGACCCTCGAGAGGATATAGCCTGGGCTTGTGTAAATTCCTGGCGCTTTGGTAACAGCGACAAACGCGTTGGCGGCTTTGGTGATCTGGAAGACCTGCTCGCGGCATATGCGAGCGCCGGCGGTGCAGAGATTTCACCGAAAGAGATAGACTGGTGGGAGATGCTCGGCACGCTGAAATGGGGCATCATGTGCATGATCATGTATGAAGCGCATCGCTCTGGCGCAGATCCCAGCGTTGAGCGCATCACGATTGGCCGCCGCGTTTCAGAAACGGAGATCGATCTGATCAACCTGTTGGAGCAGGTATCGCCATGAGCCGGAAACCCACTGCCGAGGAGCTGGTCGCCGCCGTTCGCTTGTTCCTGAAGGAAACTGTCCGGCCACAGCTGGAAGGTCATGCGGCTTTTCACACCAAGGTGGCCGAGAACGCCCTTGCGATTGTCGCGCGTGAACTGGCCCAGGGCGAGGCTGCCGAACAAGCCGCCATTGCCAGCGCCAGGGCATTGTTGGGCACCGACGAAGAGGATCTCGACCAGCTTACTCGCCGGCTGTGTGAGGCCATCCGAACCGGAGAGATTAGCCTGGCCACACCCGGATTGCTCACCCATCTCCGGACAGTGGCAGTGAATCAGCTCAACATTGACCAGCCGAAATATTCCGGCCTCGCCCTTGCCACAAAGTCCTAAGATAGCTGAGCGTATGCGAAAGAGACTTCTGATCGCCCCGGCGGTTGCGGCCCTGTTGGCGCTTTTCCTCTCACTGGGCATTCCAGCCTGGTTGACCCGTGGCTCACCGATCATCGCCAGTGCCCCGGATTTCACCCAGCAGAGCAGCTGGATTTACCGACCAGAGACAGAGCCGTCAGCAGTCTGGGAAGAAGGCTGGGCTCTGGACTTCATCTTGTTGCCGCACACGCCGGAAACACTTGATCGACACGGAAATCTATCAACCGCCACAGCTGCCATGCGCGATCGAATGATCGCTGACAGCGCCAATCTGATCACCCTGCTCAACCGGCATGGCGCAGTCTATATGCCAGCCTTG
>JALEGE010000085.1 GCA_022760335.1 Hyphomonadaceae bacterium | reverse complement strand
GGCAAGCCCCGCCGCCATGATGGCCATGGCATCAGAAGCGAAAGGCCGGGAGTCGCGCGACAGGTTCCAGGAACTCGCCTTGAAGCCTGTGCCCGCAGAAACATACACATTGATATTGTCGGTCACGTCATAGGCCGCGCGCAATGTCCAGGTGGTCTCCTCATCCGAGGTTGAGCCAGCTTCGACACTGTTGGGATAAGACAGGAAAGGCGGCACGAACTGCAGCGGCTGAAGGCCGAGCAGCGGATTTTGCGCCGGATCGCTGAGATCGAGTTGTGCTACCTGGGCCTGAACGCCAGCCAGCACGCCGGCCTGCAGCGCGGCAAATGCATCAGGCATGGCGCCGGCAAAGGCCGCAATATTCTCTGGCGTCGGAGCAAGGCCCGTCTGAGCCTGGAACACGCCTGGGAAGGTCATTGCATAGCCTTGCGCGGCAATGATCTGGGCCCCCTGAGCACCATCCAGATCCACAGCCGAGAAAAGAAAGTTGTTGTCGGAATACCCTGTCACATCCTTCTCGACCTGAGTGAAGTTCAAACCACCCGTCAGGGTCAGCCGATCCGTGACGTCATAATCGAGTTGGGCAAACAGCGAGAGAGATTCATCCGATTGGGTGAAGTATTCCATCGAGCGTCGGTCCGCCGAGTAGAAAGTGCCGTAGGGGATTCCCAAGATCTGCTCGATTCCGGCCAGGGTGCCGTTCGGGCCAAGCGGCTGCTGATCGACCAGGATGTCCACATAGGAGCGGAAAAGGGTGCCGCTTGAGAGGCCTGTCTGCTGGTCGACATCTTCATCAAAGTAAAACGCGCCAGCCAGCCAGGAGAGAGGGCCATCCGTATCAGAGGCCAGGCGGAATTCCTGGGTAAAGGTCTGAATTGCGGTATCGCTGCTCGCGGAATCGACCAGGTCCGCGCCCGTGTAATCGACCTCACTGTCATAGAAACTGTCATTCTCGCGATAGGCGCTGATCGATGTCAGCACAACCGAACCAAAGTCATACTCGACCGTGCCCGACAGGCCCCGATCCTCGACCTCGTTCACGGGATCGGTGTTGAAATAGACTTCATATGAGAACGGATCTGACGGATCCATGACCTGCCCGCCCAGCGCCTGGGCGATCTGGGCAGTCGGGCCATTTTGCACGACGTTAAGCGTGCAGCAGATCTCGTCGATATTGCTGTAATCGCCCATCAGGCGAATGGAGAGATTGGAACTCGGCTCGAACAACAATTCGCCGCGCAGGGAGTAGCGGTTGCGGTCGTTTACATCTTCGCCGCCGAGCAAATTCTCGGTGTAGCCGTCCCGCTGTGTGACATTGCCCGATACGGCGAAGGCAAGTTCATCACCTGCGATCGGACCCGTAAAATACGCTTTGACATTGTAGCCATTGTAATTGGTGACACCGGCCTCAATCAGGCCCGAGGCTTCAAATTGTGGCTTCTGGGTGATCACCGATACAACGCCGGCAGAGGCATTCTTGCCAAAGAGGGTGGATTGCGGGCCGCGCAGCACCTCCACACGGGCAAGATTCGGCAAGTCAGCAATCGCTGCAGCCGAGCGCGAACGGTAAACGCCATCAATGAACACGCCGACCGAAGGCTCAATGCCGGCATTGTTGGCGCCGTTGCCGAAGCCGCGGATCAGAAAGGTGGTCTGCGCCGAATTCTGCAGGGTGCTCACACGCAGCGAAGGCACCAGGGATTGCAGATCTGACAGGTCAAGTACCTGCGCATTTTCGATCTGGGCCTGATCCACAACAGAGACAGCAACGGGCACATCCTGCAGCGTTTGCTCACGCTTTTGCGCCGTAACGGTGACAGTGCCGAGTGTGCGTGTGGAGGCCGGTTCATCCGTCTCCTGGGCAAGTGCGAGTGGGGCAGCGAGGCTGCCAAGTACCAGCGCACTCGTCGTCAGCAATTGAATCTTCATGAGAGGGGACTCCTGGAATATCGCGTTTCCGAATGCCAGTCAGGGATTGGGAGGCCGGCACTTCACTCATCTTGTTGGCCCGCGGGAGGAATCAAACGGGCAATTATGACAGACGTGAAAGACCAATCAGGCGAGTCTCACAACTCCCCAATCTCAGCTATGCGTACATGTGTCACCTATGCGACATAAATGCATCGATTCTGTATTGTCAGCGACACAACAGGCTGGAGACTAGATTCTCGGCAAAACTTGAGAGCGTGTCATCGCGCGCGCCCATGATGACGAGCCTGTCGCCAGGCCTCGCCAGCCCCAGAAGATGCGCGCCGCATGCCTCGCGCGTTTCAAAAGCCACAGCTTGCCGACCCGCGGCGCGAATGTCCGCGGCCAGGTCAGCGCTGGAGACGACCCGCTCCACCGTGCCACCAAAATAGACAGGCTCTGGCATCACCAGCACGTCTTCTTCTTTCAGGTGGGTGGCAAATGTCTCGGCGAATTCTGTTCGCATCTTCCGCAATGGACCGAACCCATGCGGCTGGAACATGACCAGGATACGGCCAGGAAAATCGTGCAACGTGGACAGGGTGGCGGCGATCTTGTCTGGATTGTGCCCGAAATCATCGATCACGGTGACCCCGTCCGCCTCGCCGACCAGCTCAAAGCGTCGCTTTATGCCCTGGAAACTTGTCAGGGCATTCACACCCGCCTCAACGCCGCCGACCAGGTCGGAAGTCGCGCAGATCGCTGCCAGCGCATTGGAGACATTGTGGCGGCCGGGCACCTGCAACTGAGCCGGCAGCCGGGTTCCATTTGCATGATCGCACAAAGTGAAAGCGATCGAGGTCGGCGCCGGCGCGATCTCCTCAGCGGTGACGTCTGCCGGCAATCCGGCGATAGAATAGGTTCGGGCCGCGCGTGCCCGAGGGGCAAGGGCCATCACTTCGCCATCATCGGCATTCAGCACAGCCAGCTGGCTCGCCCGCGCGAGATAGTCGCCAAACAGCGCGCGTAACTCTTCCATGCTCTTATGGTCGACCGAGATATTATTCAGCACGGCTATGCGAGGGGTGTAGAGCGCGATGGTCCCGTCGCTCTCATCCAACTCGCTGACAAACAGGCCGCTCTCGCCACCCACCAGGGCGCTGGCATAGGGATGCGTCTCGCTGAGAAAGTTCTTCATCACCGCGCCATTCATCACGGTGGGGGCCTTGCCGGCCAGGGCCAGGATATGCGCGATCATAGCGGTCGTGGTGGACTTGCCCGAAGTGCCGGCCACGCCAATGGGGGTTTGCGCGGCATTGAAAAGCTCTGACAAGAGTTCAGCGCGCGAGACCCGGCGGCAACCATGCCTGAGCGCGGCGGCAACATCAGGCACAGTGTCCTCAACCGCGGCAGAGGCCACCAGAGTTTGCTCCCCGGAGAACAGGCCGCTGCCATCCTGTGGAAAGAGAGAAATTCCCTGTTTTTCCAGCCAGTCGAACTTTTCTGGGGTGCGTCCCTGGTCGCGTGAGCGGTCCGAGCCGGAAACCTCCGCCCCCTGCCCGCGCAAGATCATGGCCAGCGGCAACATGCCCGAGCCGCCGATGCCGCAAAAGAAATAGCGTTTTTGTTCCGTCATGGAATCCGCCATACCGTGACTCTTATGGTCACAGATAGGCAAAATTCAGACAGGTTCACGATCGCCATCATGGCACCGGCCCGCGCGCTGGAGCCCGCTTTTGTCGAACAGGTCAGGACATATGCGGCGCGCCATGCGCCAGAGCTGGAGTTGCGGTTCCATCCGCAATGCCTCCTGCGTCATGGCCACTTCGCCGGGGAGGACGCTGCGCGCGCAACCGCCTTTCTGGACCTTGCAAATGATCCAGGCGTCAACGCGATCTGGTTTGCGCGCGGCGGATATGGCTCAGGTCGCCTGCTCGACCTGGTTCTGCCAGGCCTTGGCGCACCGGCACGCGACAAGATCTATCTTGGCTATAGCGACACAGGCTGCCTGCTTTCCGCGCTTTACAAGGCAGGCATTGGGGAAGTCTGGCACGGTCCCATGCCCGCAGACATCCTGCGCACAGGCGGTGAGGCGGCCATCGCGCGGGCGCTGGACACGCTTGCAGGGACGTCTGCCCCGGTCTGGACCGGCGACGCCGCACCCGCCGCAGCGTTCAATCTCACTGTGCTGGCCAGCCTGTGCGGCTCACCCTACTTGCCGGATCTTTCCGGCCATGTGCTGCATCTGGAGGATGTCGGCGAATATGCCTACCGGATCGACCGGGCCTTTTTCACCCTCGCCTCGACAGATTGGTTTCCACACCTGGCCGGCTTGCGCCTGGGCCTGTTCAGCGACATTCCGGAAAATGATGTGGACTTTGCCATGTCCGCGCGCGAAATCGCAGCACACTGGGCCGCACGCCACGACATACCCGTGCTCGGCGACAGCCCCATCGGTCATCATGTCGACAATCAGATTGTCCGCTTTGGCCGAACGCAGGGTGAGAACACCTAGAGCATCGGGCGTTATATGTGAAACGCTCGATGCTCTAGGTTTTTTGTGGTCGCGCCGGCTCATGCGAAAAACCGGAGTCCACTTTTTCGCCCG
>JALEGE010000084.1 GCA_022760335.1 Hyphomonadaceae bacterium | reverse complement strand
GGCCCGCCGCGGCGGATATTCAATCTGTACGCGTGGTGGGTGACGGAGAATTGACCCGGATCACCATGTGGGCCGATGCCGCGGTTGAGGCGGAGATCTTCCTGTCCGGGGATGCTGTTCCCGGCCAAATTCTGGTCGCACTTGACGGCGCGCAGAATGTCAGTGGTCCACCAGTTCCCGTCCCGCCCGCCACCGGGGTGAGCGCCTATGGTTGGCAGTCGGGCTTTCTCTCCTTCACTTTGGCGCGGCCAATGATGGTGGCGCGCCAGCTGAATCTGCCGCCGACCGGTGAGGAAAGCCGCTATCGCATCGTGATTGATCTGGCGGCGGTCTCCCAGGCCCGCTTTCGTCAGGCCGCTCATCGCAATGCCGGTTCGCTGGCCCAACGTGTGCAACTCCACATGGTGCGCAGCGCAGCTGCGCCGGCGCCATCAGCTGCAAGTCAGACGGCCCCTATGGGGCATGACGTGGTCTTAGAGCCAATCCGCCCGCCGCGCAGCGAGCGTTATCTTGTTGTGATTGACCCAGGCCATGGTGGGCGCGATCCTGGCGCGATTGCCGCCTCCGGTTTGCGCGAAAAGGATGTCGTCCTGCAGGCGGCGCATACGCTGAAGGACCTGCTGGAGGAGGCCGGGCGCTATGAGGTGCGTCTGACGCGGACAAGTGACGAGTTCATCGAACTGGAAGACCGCGTCACCCGGGCACGCAATTGGGGCGCTGATCTCTTCATCTCCATTCATGCCGACGCGGCGGCCAACAGGGATGTCGCAGGCGCCTCTGTCTATACGATTTCCGAACGTGGCGAGGGCCGGATCGAGCGCGAATCTGAGCGCAATGACTGGCATATCGAATTGGAAGACGGCGTTTCGCAGGAAGTCGGCGGCATTCTGGAAGCGCTGACGCTGCGTGAGACCAAGTCCAATTCGGGCTATTTTGCGAGCCTGCTTTTGCCTGAACTGGCCGAGGCTGGCCCCGTTTTGCGCAACACCCACCGCGAAGCCGGCTTTTATGTCCTGCTTGCGCCGGATGTTCCGGCTTTGCTGCTCGAAATGGGCTTCCTGACCAATGGCGCAGATGCCCGCCGCCTTGCGGGAGCTTCCGGCCGGCGCAAGGCGATGGAAGCGGTGCGTGATGCCATCGATACGTATTTCGATCGTCAGGATCTGGTCCTGGCCGAAAACTGAAATGCGGCGCCATATCCGCGTTTCTGTGCCTTACGCCTTTTCCACGTGCACCCATGGCCTTACTCTGGTCCAATTGACATGCGAATCCGCGCATGGGCATGAGGGGCTTGCGGATGTAGAGCCTTAAGTTGCGGCGACGAGGACCTCGAATATGGCAGCTGCCAAGAAGCGACGTTTCCTGACTTGGACTTTGGTCCGGCGTCTGTTCATCTTCTTTGCGATCCTGGGAGTCCTTGGTATCGCAGCAATTTTTCTTGTCATCGCGGCCCTGTCGCGCGATTTGCCGACCATTGAGCGCCTGGCCGGATATGAGCCGCCGATCACGTCGCGCGTCCATGCTGGCGATGGTCGCCTGATTGCCGAATTTGCAGGCACTGGCGCAGACGGCACGCCGCAATACCGCGTCTATGTCCCCTTCGAGTCGATTCCGGACAATGTCGTGAACGCCTTTGTCGCTGCAGAAGACAAGAAATTCTTCGAGCATGGCGGCCTTGACTATGTTGGCATCGTGCGTGGTGGGATCAATTCGGTGAGAAACAAGATCACCAGATCCGGTGGCCTCCAGGGCGGCTCGACGATCACCCAGCAGGTGGTCAAGAACATGCTGCTGACGCGTGATCAGACCATTGTCCGCAAGATCAAGGAAGCGGTGCTTTCGCGCCGGGTCGAGCGTGCCTTCACCAAGGAAGAAATTCTCGAGCTGTATCTCAACGAGATCTATCTCGGCGGACGTTCCTACGGCATTGGCTCGGCCGCGCTGGAATATTTCAACAAGTCGCTGACCGAACTGAATTTGTCGGAAGCTGCGATCCTCGCCTCGCTCGCCAAAGCGCCAGGGACGGTGAACCCCTATACGCGCCCGGAGCGCCTGCTGCAGCGTCGCAACTATGTGCTCGGCCGGATGGTTGAGGATGGCTATATCACCCAGGAAGAGGCCGATGAGGCCATGGCCCAACCGCTGACCACCACGGGCCGTCTGCGAGGCGCCGAATATGAGGCGGCGACCTATTTCGTGCAGGAATTGCGTCAGGATCTGCTCGATACCTATGGCGAGGATGCGCTGGAAGATGGCGGCCTGTCGATCCGCACCACCATTGATACAAATCTCCAACTTGCGGCCACCACGGCGCTGCGCAACGGGCTTGTCGCCTATGACCGGCGCCACGGCTATCGCGGCCCGCTCGCCCAGATTGATCTGGAGGGTGATGCTCTGCAGACGCTTGCCGATTTCGACATGCCGGCAGGCCATGGCGACTGGGAAGCCGCGTTGATCACTGCCATCAATGGCAATGGATCGGCGGCGATCAAGCTGGCCGACGACACAAGCTCTACCCTTTTCCAGGAAGACGTGGCCTGGACGCAGGAGACCTATGACCGCGACGGTGGCGGAAGCGGGCTGTTGCCAGGTGATGTGATCCTGGTGGAAGTGGCGCGAAGCCCGGCCGATCTTTCCGAAGAGGAATTGCTGGCAATCGAGGCTGCTGAGGCGCCCTCGCCCAAGCGAGGCTCGGCATTGGCGGTTGTCCCTCCGCTGACAGTTCCGGCAGGGCGCGCGAATCTGCGTCAACTCCCGCAAGTTGAGGGCGCATTGGTGGCTATGGACCCGCATACGGGGCGTGTGCTGGCCATGGCGGGTGGTTTCAGTTTCTATCGCAGCGCGTTCAATCGCGTTACCCAGGCGCGCCGTCAGATCGGCTCCAGTTTCAAGCCCTTTGCCTATGCCGCTGCCCTGGAGCAGGGCTATACGCCAACGAGCAAGATTCTGGATGCGCCCTTCGTGGAGTTCGATGTCGAGGCTGACGATTTCTGGTCGCCAGGCAATTATGCCGAGGGCCGGTTCTATGGCCTTTCGACCATGCGCCTTGGTCTTGAGAAGTCGCGCAACCTGATGACGGTACGTCTGGCTCAGGATATTGGCATGGAGGTGGTCTCGGAATTTGCAGAGCGCCTGAAGGTTTATAACCACCTTGATCCTTATCTCGCCATGTCTCTCGGCGCAGGCGAGACCCGGGTCATTGATGTGGCCCAAGGGTATGCGACCTTCGTCAATGGCGGCAAGCAGATCACGCCGATCATGCTTGACCGGATTCAGGATCGTCATGGCCGCGATATGTGTGTCACTGATCCGCATTTGCGAGTTGAAGGCGGTGTGGTCGACCCAATCCTGGTTGGCGATGCGGCCTGCTATGCCGGGCATGCTAGCGAGGCAGAAGCTCTGTCGGATAGTGAGTTGGCCGCTGAGCCAATCGATCTGGCTTGCCCGGACTGCAATGACCCAGTCGGTTGGCAGGGCGGGGAACCCCCGGTCCTTGTCGATCCGCGCCCGCAAGTTCTCGATCCGATTACCGCCTATCAGGTGGTGCATATGCTGGAAGGCGTGGTCGAGCGTGGCACGGCGACCCGTGCCCTGCGCGTTGGCAAGCCCCTGGCGGGTAAAACCGGGACGACCAATGACTATAAGGATGCGCTTTTCATGGGCTTCTCGCCGGATCTGGTGGTTGGCATCTGGGTCGGCTTTGATACTCCGCGCACATTGGGTGAAGGCGAAGGCGGCTCTGTTGTCGCCGCGCCGATCTTCACGGAGTTCATGGAGACCGCGCTCGCCGATGCCGAGGCGCTGCCTTTCCGTGCGCCGCCGGGCGTGCGCATGGTGCGCATTGATGCCCGCACCGGCGAGTTGCCTGGGCCCGCGACCGATGTGGTGATCCTTGAGGCTTTCCGCCCCGGGACCGAGCCGGGCGTGGCCTTCCAGGAAGATGACCAGTTCGATATTTTCGGTACTGGCGGAGATATTTTCGGGCCCCGGCGCAGCGTCGCCGATGAAGGCTTGCCTGGCATCCCCGGCGGCGAGACCGATCCGAATGCGACACCAGCCTCGCCCGAGGAACTCGGCCTTGGCGCGCCCGGTGCTCAGCCAGTCCCGACGGGCGAAGCTGAGGAAGAGCCTGTCGCAGACGGGCTCGGCGACACTTGGTAGTGCTGGTTCGTGGTTCATCTTGACGGGCCGGGCCAACGCGTCCATCTCAGGCGGCTGAATTCCAACCCCCGAAGGGAGATTGCCGGCCATGTCCGCCGACATCCAGGCTCTTGCCGACCAGATTGAGCAGTCCACGGCGCTGCTGAGGAGGCGTCTTTGACTGGGACGTTGCCACCAAGCGTCTCGATGAACTGACAGCCCTGTCGGAGCGTCCCGATTTCTGGGACGATCCTGCCGAAGCCCAGAAACTGATGCGCGAGCGCCAGCGCCTGGCGGGCGGCATCGAAACGGTCCAGACCCTCGAACAAGACCTCGCCGATGGGCGGGAGCTGTATGAACTCGCCGAAGGCGATGCCGACATGCTCGCCGATATCCTGGCCACGCTGGAAAAAGCCGCCGCGCGCGCGGCCAAGGCCGAGTTGGAAGCGCTGCTTTCCGGTGAGGCAGATACCAATGACGCCTATCTCCAGATCAATGCCGGGGAGGGCGGGACCGAGAGCCAGGACTGGGCCTCCATGCTGCGGCGCATGTATGTGCGCTGGGCGGAAAAGCGCGGTTTCAAGGTCGAGGAAATGGACGAGCGCGAGGGCGAGGAAGCCGGCATCAAGTCTGCCACGATCCAGATCAAGGGCGAGAATGCCTATGGTTGGCTGAAATCAGAGCAGGGCGTGCACCGCCTGGTGCGGATCTCTCCCTTCGACAGCTCCGCGCGCCGCCATACCAGTTTTGCTTCCGTCTCCATCTCGCCGGTCGTCGACGACAATATCGATATCGAGATCAACCCGTCCGATGTGCGCACCGATACCTATCGGGCCTCCGGCGCGGGCGGCCAGCACGTCAACAAGACCGATAGCGCGGTGCGTCTTACACACGATCCCACCGGCATTGTAGTTGCCTGCCAGACCTCGCGCTCGCAACATTCAAACCGCGATGAAGCCTGGAAAATCCTGCGCTCGCGGCTCTATGAGTTGGAGCTACAAAAACGCCGTGAAGCTTCGGATGCGGCTCATCAGGACAAGTCCGCCATCGGCTTTGGCCACCAGATCCGAAGCTATGTGCTGCAGCCCTATCAGATGGTGAAAGATCTGCGCACCGAAGTTGAAACCAGCGATACGGGCGGCGTCCTTGATGGCGATCTCGACCAATTCCTAGCCGCCTCGCTGGCCCATGATGTCGGCGAGGCACGGGCGTAGAGCGGGCCTCGGCCCGCCCTGCGATTGTTAAAGCTTGTTTGATCCATGCTGCAGGCTGGCGCCCTGCGCGATGGATCGGGCTCAGGGTGTTGCCCAGCACCAGCGCCCGCAACGCGCGGGGCGTTGCGGCGAAGCCGATGTCAGCGACGCACGGGGTGAGGGCGGGGACCGTTCCACAGGCGCTGGCTTTTGGGGAAGGACCGCGGCTCTCACCCTCGGTCGTGCTCGGAGGATCGATTTTATCGATCCTTTGCCCTCGCACCCCGCGACCGGGAGAGGGAGGCGCACATGACCAGTATCAGGAATGGCCGGAAGGGCCGCGTGGTTGGCGCCTCCGGGACACTGCGTAGGGTGCATGGAGCGCAATGCGACATGCACCACAGGCCCCGTGCACAACGGGTGCATATCGGCCCTTGGCCTCCATGCACCCTGCTTGCCGCACGCGCCGCCCGGCCCGCGCCAGCACGCTGCGCCAGTCATCCTCATCCACACCCGCCATATGCCGGTTGAACCTCGCCCGCTCGGGGCTGAGATCAAGCCAGGTGACACGGATCCAGCCATACCAGGTGATCTCAATGCTCAGCCCGGCATAACCATTCCCGGCTTCAATCAAGCGCCCACTCCAGGCCACAAAGGCCCGCAAGCTGACCCACAGCACCGGCCAGAACAGCGGATGCACGCGGGAAAAGGGATCAGCCAGCGCAGTCATGGGCGAGATTGTGAGGCACACGGCAACTCGGTCGGATAAGTCCGTAGGGTGCATGGGGCGTAAGCGATTTGCACGATCTGTCCGATCGCCCGTACATATCGGCCTTCGGCCTCATCGACGCTGTTTGCTTACTATGACGGATCAAGCGTTATTTTGACTACAGCCCTACGGTTCAGCGGCTCTCTTGCGCCATCGTCAGTTTCTACTGCCAACTCGCTTTCCCCTCTCCATTGGATGTCTATAAGTTCGTGGTTGATTCCTCTTTTAAACAGAGCGTCTGCAACAGCATTAGCTCTTGATTTTGACATTGCTATAGATACCAACTCGGGTTGAGATCTATCAGTATGTCCGGTTATTGAAATAGACTTTATCTTACAGCTTTTATATTCATTGGCCTTGGATAGTGCTTGGTCTAATACAGCAGATCCGGCCGATGTAACATCATATGTGTCCCGCTCGAAGTAGACGATGAAGTCTTGATCAAATTGAGCACAGAATCTTTTGTTCATTTCATAGCTTGTTGAGCTGATTTTGTCTTTATCCGTGTATGGTTTTGTAAAATTTATGCCAATAGCTATAATTATAATAAATATAAAAATCCCAGGTACTAATGTGCGTAGTAATGATTTTATTGAAATTTTATTTGAAGTTTCAGAACTTGCGATGCCGTTAGAGGGTGGAGGAGGCTTAGGCTCCACAAATTTCAAGCCGGTAACCAGCCGCACTACATCTTCCTCGAAAGTGGCGCGGCGGATTTGCACGCCATTGCGCAGGCTCAGCTCCTTCAGGTCTTCGGGCAATTGCTCTGGGCGGGGCACGGGCGCATCATCGAAGAGGACGGGTACGACGGGGATTCCGCGCTTCAGGGCGCTGGCAATCTCGATGCGCACGAAGTCTTCGGGATCGTCCAGGCGGCGCTTGCCATCCTCTGCGCGCGCCTCCAGCCAGTCCGGGCCGATCAGGGCGAGCAGGACTTCACACTGGCTGACCTTTTCGTCGACATAGGTGGCGAAATTCACGCCAAGGGGGACATTGTCTATATCAATGAAGATGTTGCGCGCGGGATCTTCGACATGCGGGCGGATGGCGGTGTGCAGGCGGTCGGCCTGATATTGCGTATCCGAGCGCCGATAGGAGATGAAGAGTTTCGCCATGCCGCCCCCCCCCTTGAGCTCTGTCAATCTAAGCCAGCGGTGGAGACCGCTTCAAGCTTTGTGCTGGTGCTGGCACAAAAAAACCGCCGGTGGGGCCGGCGGTTTTGGTGTTGTTATGTGTCGGCCGGATCAGGCGTTGCCGGGTTGTCCAGGCGGATTGGCGTTCGGTTTGGACGGAATGGCGGACGGCGCGGCGGTTTTCGGCGCGGAGTTGGTGGCCGCCTTCGGGCCGGCATTCTTCAGCGGGTCGGTCGCGTGCTTCACCTGGCCCTCGAACACAGCATTGGCCTGGATCGTCAGCGAGGTGTGGACGATGTCGCCTTCCACCTTGGCGCCGGTTTCCAGTTCCACCTTGCGGCCGCGGATCGAGCCCTTGATGGTACCTTTCACCTTGATCACCTCGGCGATCACCTCGCCTGTGATGGTGCCCGAGGCGCCGATGGTGATGTCCTGGGCGGTCACGTCACCCTCGACATGACCATCAACCTGCAACTCGCCTTCTGAATAGACAGAGCCGTTGATCTTCATATCGGCGCAGATCAGAGAGGCGGCCACGCGGCCGGCGGGTTTGGTGGCGGCGCCGCGAATGGCGTCCTGAGCAGGATTGCTGCTCAAAGGTGCACCACCGGTCTCGCCGGGCTTATTGGTCTTGGTGAACATGTCTTCCTGCCTTCAGAAAATCGACCGGATCATAGGGTTTATCATTGAAATACACTTCATAGTGCAAGTGCGGTCCCGTACTCCGGCCGGACGACCCCATCAACCCCAGGGTATCACCAATTGCCACTGTGTCACCCCGTGACACGCTGATTGATTGCATATGGGCATAGCGTGACTTGAAACCATAGCCGTGATTGACCTCAACCATGCGGCCATATCCGCTCATCCGGCCAGCATAGGTGACGGTGCCGGGGCCAGCCGCAGCGATGGGCGCCTTATAATAGGCGGCCATGTCGATGCCATTGTGCCAGGCCGGGCGTCGGGTGAAGGGATCGACCCGCATGCCATAATTCGAGGTCAGGCGCGCGGGCACGCCGGTTGGTTCGGCCAATGGCAGGCTGGCGACGATGTCTTCATAATATTTCGCCTCTTCCAGACGCGCGGCCACCTGCAGCACGCGGCGCTCGAAGGCGGCATCGGGATCATCGGCCATGCTGGAGGTCAGCTCGGCGATGGACACCTCCGGGCCACCCATGGCGCGGCTATCCTCAATCCGGCCACTGCCAACAGCGGTGAGGCGAAGAATTCCACGGGCACGCTCGGCGCGCTCGACCACAATATCCTCGGCCTGGTTCAGCCATGCTTCCTGGCTGGTTTCCAGTTCATCGATGCGTGCGCGCACGCCAACCACTTCCAACGAGGCACCGGGCATGGCGCGCTGCAGCCCCTGGCGGGCATCGGCTTCGTCAATGGTAGCGTCCAGCATCAGGTCAGCATCATCGCCGCGCAGCGTGGTGATATCGAGATCCTTGCCGCTTTCCAGCGCTTCCAGGATCACGGTGAGCGCCTGGTGGCGTTCTTCGAACTCTGCGGTGACGCGCTGGAAATCCTCGGTACGCTCTTCCAGAAGGGTTCGCGACAGGGCGGTGTTGGCGCGCAATTCCTGGATCCAGCGTTGATAACGCGCAGCCGACTCCCCATTTTCAGCCATGTCATAATTGCCGCTGGGGCCGAAGACATAGGAGACCGTGGTCACGGCAGTCCACCCGGCTATGGCCGTTACACCGGCTGCCAACATGGCCTGTTGCCATGGGGAAACCGAAATGTAGTGCACCGTGCCGCCGCTTCGGTGATATATCTGCCTCTCGGGGAAGACGCGATCAAACATTGCTCGCGCCCGCAAACTCAACTTCTTCATCTACGCCGCCCGCCGGTTGGTTTTACACATGTGAGCCACCGGCTGCAGAAGCCGACGACCATCCCAAACCCTCAAAGAAGTTCTAACCCGATCCCGGCACACCATGGAAGCCCTTCTTGCCATGAAAACTGCTCCAGATCGCCATAAGTCGGTTAAAGTCTAATTAAGCTTTGTCATGGAAGGGGCGCGTTTGCCCAATTCTTGTGCTTATTCGGCGGGAATTTCCGCTAGAACCGCCTGCGCATGTCCCGCAACGCGAACTTTTGGCCAGGTTTTCGCGATCTTCCCGTCCGGGGCGACAAGAAATGTGGCGCGCTGGATCCCCATATAGGTCTTTCCGTACAGTTTCTTCTCAACCCAGACGCCATAAGCCTCACACACTTCACCGGACTCGTCTGAGGCGAGTTCCACGGTCAGTTCGTGTTTGGCGCGGAAATTGTCGTGCTTCTTCACCGAGTCCTTCGAGATCCCGATGATGACCGCATTGCGTGCGGCAAATTCGCTGGCCAGGGCGGAAAAATCCTTTGCTTCATTGGTGCAGCCGGGCGTGTTGTCCTTGGGGTAGAAATACACCACCACCCATTTTCCTGCGAATTCCGACAGGGTGAGTGTTGTGTCTCCTGCGCCGGGGAGTGAAAATTCAGGTGCGGTTACGCCTTCTTCAACCATGAAATCTCTCTATTTCGTGCTGCCAGAGCCCATCTCCTGCGTCTGGATGCTGGCAAGCTTTGTGCTTGCGACGTACTCTTTGTAATGCAGGCCGGGGTGGGCCAACAAGGCCTGTCATTGACAGCGCGTGGAGGAAGTAAATTGGTTCGCAAGACCGCCAGACTCATTGTGTTCGAGATCCTCGGCGGCATCCTTTTTCTGGCTGTCATTGCCGCGGCTCTTCTGGCCTGGCGGCTCTCGCAGGGCCCGTTGGAGCTATCAGTCTACAAGGATGACATCGAGCAGGCCCTGACAGAGGCGCGGGGGGGGCGCGGCGTCGCGATTGAACGGGTCGAGTTGCAATGGTCGCCTGAACGTCGGCGCATGGATGTCACCGCGGAAGGCGTGGTGTTCTATACAGATGAAGGGCTTGTCGGCGGGCGGGCTGATTTTGCCGATCTGGAACTGGATGCCTCGGCGCTGTTGTTTGGCGACATTACACTTGTCGGCTTAGGTCTGCGCGGCGGAGAGATCGAGATCCGTCAGCTTTCCAGCGATACCTGGAGCATTGCCGGAGAGACCTTACCGCCTATTCCGGCCGCTGATTTGCCGGAAACGCCAGCAGAATGGCTCGCCAGCTTGAACCGCGTGCTGGGCGGGCTGCTGAATGGCGGCAAGGCATTTGTCGATACGGTACAGTTGAAAGAAGTCACATTCCAGGAGATGGCGCTGGATGTGTATCTGCAGTCGGGCGCGCGAGTGGCGCGCCTGGAAAATACCGGCGGTAGCATGTCGACGCGCAATGGCGATCTCGTCCTTACCCTGTCAAGCCAGGGTGTCGATGCGGGTCTGCCGGAACAACTGTCTCTGGATGTGCGCTCGCATGGTGAATTTGAATCCCTGTCGGTGGACTTGTCGTTAGCCGGCTGGACCTTGTCGGAACTTGCCGTACGCATGGGGGTTTCCGAGGATCGGGTATCCGGCCTGCCGGCCCGCTTCACGCTCGCATTTCAGGCGACGCGTGACGCGGGGCTGACCAGCGTTGCCGTGCGCGGGGAGGCGGGTGCCGGCGCGGTGCGTATTGCGGGCTATCCGGTTGCGGTCACGCGGGTTGATGGCGAGGTCAATTATGACACCGGCAGCGACACACTGGACTTTGCCCTGGCGGGGGTGGATGCCGGAATCATTATGGGCGAGGTCAGCGGATCTCTGGGCGACGCGGTTTTTGGTGAAAGCGACCGGCCGCTTTCCCTGCGCGCGCCACAGCTTCGCGTCGATGCCACGCCCATGTTCGAGCGGCCCTGGCAGCTTGCCGATCTGGAAGTCGATGCGCGATTGAGTCCGGATTTACATGGATTGGTTCTGGACCGCGCCAACCTTGTGACCGGCGGGGCGCGTCTGCAGGGACGCGGCAGCCTTTCACGCAATCTGGATCCGGCCGAGGATGAGTTACCGCTGAGTCTGAATCTGGTCGCGGAGATGACCGGAGAGACTGGCAAACGTACTGTTCTGGATTTCTGGCCGGTGTTTTTGGGCGAAAGTGGACGTCAGTTTGTTGAAACAAATGTCGAGGCTGGGCGCCTGGTCGGTGCGACTGTGCGTGTGGACCTGCAGCCGACAAGCATGGCGCTTGGCTATCTGGAAGATGACGCGCTTGAGGTCGATTTCACGGTGCGCGAGGCTGATGTGGTGTTTCTCTCCGATATGCCCGGTGTCACTCAGGCCTCGGGGACGGGGCGTCTGACCGGGAACACTTTCTCTGCTGAGATTTCGCAGGGCGCCTGGCACACATGGACACTTGATTCCGGCAGTGTGCGCATCCCCGCCTTTAATCCCAAGGGGGGGGACATCATCATCGAGGCAGGTGGGCGCGGGCCGGTTCGCGATGCGGTGGATGTGATCTTCAATTCCGAGCTCAACCTTGAAGAAGAAACCGGCTTTGACCCTGATCGCCTTTCCGGACGCGGAGATGTCACCTTCCGCATGACTCGTCCGGCGCTGGATGATGTGACCCTGGACGATATGACCTTCTCCGTTACAGGTCAGGTGCGCGATGCCGGGCTCAGCGACATCGCGGCCGGCTTTTCACTCGCCGAATCCACCGCCCGAGTCGACCTCACCAAGGCGCGGATTGCCATTTCCGGCTTTGGCAAGCTCGGCCCGGCGATGGTGAACTTCGAGTGGCGCGATGACTTCGAAGATGAGGACGGACCCAGCCGTCTGACCGCGCAGAGCACGGTAACGCCGGATGTGCTCAACCAGTTTGGCTTGCTCGGCCGGCCTTATGTGACCGGCGAGGTGCCCGTGCAAGTGAATGTCGAGCTGTTGGGCGAGACGGTCGAGGCCTCGATAATAGACCTTGATTTCACCAGTGCGCGGATCGACCTGGCCGAGATCGGTTGGCTGAAGCCTTCAGGCGACGCAGCCAGCGCGCATATCCAGTACCGCACTGTGGAGGGGGTGCGCAGTGCCGAAGCCGCGCTTGAAAGCGCGACGCTGAAACTTGCCGGCGATATTCTGCTCAGCGAGACAGGGCGTCTCATATCGGCCGATCTTGATCGCGCCTATCTCGCCGGGCGCGCTGATGTTAGCGGCGAGATGTTGCGCGATGTTGGCGGTGGGCTCTCGCTCAGCCTGAGAGGGCCGTTGCTCGATCTTTCGGGTTTGCTTCCAGGTGCGGGCGATTTCTCATCTACCGGCAGCATGGACAGCACCATTACCGTGGATGCGGAAGTCGAGGAGCTTGTGCTCGGAGAGGCGTTGACCTTGCAAGGGGCGCGGCTGGCGGCAATCTCCTCCGGCGAAGGTCTGCAATCCATGACGGCAGCGGGGACAATTCGTGCCGGGGCGGCGCTGGATGTCAGCTTCCGGCGCGAACAGGATGGAACGGCACGTGTGGAACTCGATGCCGATGATGCTGGCGCACTGATCCAGACGTTTTTTGAGACCGATACGCTGGTCGGCGGAAGGTTGGAACTTGACGGCGTTCTGCGCGGCGCCGACGAGGCCACCGATTACAATATCCGCATCCAGGGCGCGCGCCTGCGTGATGCGCCCTTTCTGACGCAGATCCTGTCAATCGCCTCCCTGCGCGGCCTGGCCGATACGCTTGGCGGGGAAGGGGTTTTGTTTAGCCAGATCGAACTGCCTATCCGCACCCGCGAGGGACGTTATGTGATTGACGGGGGGCGCGCCTCCGGGCCGGCGCTGGGCCTGACGGTGAATGGCTGGGTCGAGCCGGAGACGGGCGGGATATCGTTGAATGGCGTGCTGGTGCCGAGCTTTGGCGTGAACTCGGCCCTGGGCGGCATTCCGATCATTGGCGACCTGTTTGTCAGCCGCGAAGGCGAGGGCGTCTTTTCGCTGACCTATTCTGTGCGCGGGGAACTTTCGCGCGCCCAGGTGGCGGTGAACCCGCTCTCTGCGATCACGCCGGGCGTGCTGCGCCGCATCTTCGAAAACCCGACCAGCACGGAACTGCCGCTGCCGGAAGAAGAGGGCGAGGAAGTGGTGCCGAGCGAGTAGTATCGCTTTTTGCAACAAAGACCGCAGATACCTGCGAAGGCAGGTATCCATGGGCAAATTTCACAAACTGGAACTCACGTGGAGGTACTGCTCCATGGACCCCTGCTTTCGCAGGGGTTCACGGCTTTTTGGGGGGCAAGAGTCAGACGAATACAGCCTCATGGTGAGCGGAGGCGAACCATGGGGCGGGAGATTTGAGAGCCGTTCTCTGCTGCCCGCCCGCGCCCCTCGTCTCCGCTCGGGATGAGGGCTGCTGGATGGCTAGATTGCCTTCACCAGAGCATGCCGTTTCTTCCCGGCAGAGAGTTTCGCCACACCATCTTCCAGATCGGACGCTGACAGAACCGCATTCTGATCGCTCACCGTCACATCATTCAGCTTCGCCGCGCCCTGCTTGATCAGGCGGCGGGCCGCGCCATTGGACTCCGTCAGCCCCGCCGCAGTAAACGCCGCGGCCACCAGCATGCCCTCAATCTCACCGCTCGCGATCTCCACGGTCGGCAGGGCATCGCCTGCCGCGCCTTGCTCGAACACTTTCGCGGCGGTTTCGCGCGACTCCCGCGCCGCTTCCGCACCATGCAGCAGCGCAGTGGCCGCATCGGCCAGCGCCACCTTGGCGTCGTTGATCTGAGCGCCTTCCAGCGCTTCCAGCCGGGCGATCTCGTCCATCGGAAGATCGGTGAAAAGTTTCAGGAAGCGGCCGACATCGGCGTCCTCGGTGTTGCGCCAGAACTGCCAGTATTCGTAAGGGCTGCGCTTGTCGGCGTTCAGCCAAACCGCGCCGTCCGCCGTCTTGCCCATCTTTCCGCCCGACGCGGTGGTGATGAGATTGGTGGTGAGGCCATAGACCTCGCGGCCATCGGCCTTGTGGTTGAGGTCCACGCCGCCAACAATATTGCCCCACTGGTCCGACCCGCCCATCTGGATGCGGCAGTTATTGCGCCGGGCCAGCTCCAGGAAGTCATAGGACTGCAGCAGCATGTAATTGAATTCGAGGAAGGTGTAGGGCTGCTCGTTTGCGAGCCGGCGGGCCACCGTGTCCTGTTTCACCATGGTGTTGATGGTGAAGAGCTTGCCGATGTCGCGCAGAAACTCGATATAGCCGAGCCGGTTCAGCCAGTCGTCATTATTGACCATCACGGCATCGGTCGGGCCGTCGCCGAATGTCAGGAACGGTTCGAACGCCTTGCGAATGCCGGCAATATTCGCCGCGATCTGCGCCTCGGTGAGGATGGGGCGGGACTTTTCCTTGTCGGTCGGATCGCCCACCTTGGTGGTGCCCCCGCCCATCAGCACGATGGGCTTGCCGCCGGCCTGCTGCAGGCGGCGCAGCATCATGATTCCCACAAGTGACCCGACATGCAGGCTGTCGGCGGTGGCATCAAAACCGATATAGGCCGTCGGCACACCGCCCGCGCAATAGGCGTCCAGCTCCGCCTCATGCGTGACCTGCTTGATATAGCCACGCTCAGACAGGGTCTTCAGGAACTCGGACTTGTAATTGCCCATGACGGCCTCCAAACCTCGAATAGAGGCCAAGCGTCATAGGGAAGGCATCGCGCATGGGCAATGGTGAAGCCGCGTTCGAGCCCATCTGGGTGGCCGGATTCATGTCCGGCACCTCGCTGGACGCGGTGGATGCGGCGATGATCCGCACCGATGGCGAGCGCATCTTCGAGTTTGGCCCCACCGCCGAGCGCAAATACACGCCCGAGGAACGCGAAGTCCTGAAAGTGGCGACCGATGCGGCGCGCGCCTGGAATTGGACCGGACCCCAGCCCGAAGCCGAGTTCGATACCGCCCGCGCCGTGATCACCGCCACGCATACAGATGCCTTCCGCCAGATGCTCGCCGGCTGGACCGGGCTGCAGCCGCAGCTCGCCGGCGTACATGGCCAGACCGTGCTGCACCGCGCGCCGAAGGAAGGTGTTCCCGGCGCCACGCTGCAGTTGATCGATGCGCCGGCCATGCAGGCCGCGCTCGGCCTGCCGCTCGCCTATGATTTCCGCTCGGCCGATGTCGCGGCAGGCGGGCAGGGCGCACCGCTGGCGCCGGCCTATCATGGCGCGCTGATGGCTGGCCTTGGCGATGGGCCGCTGGCCGTGCTCAATCTCGGCGGGGTGGCGAACATCACCGCGCGCGCCAGCGACGGTTCGCTGACCGCCTTCGACACCGGCCCGGCCAATGGCCCAATCGACGAATGGGTCGAGGGCCATGGGCGTGGCAATTATGACAGGGATGGCCGGTTTGCGCGCGCCGGGGCGGTGCATGAGGGGCTGATGCAGATCGTCTTCAAGCACCCGTTTTTCGCCGAGCCGCCACCGAAATCGCTCGACCGCTATGATTTCAGCGCCTCGCTGGCGCGGGGGCTCAGCTTCGAGGACGGCGCGGCGACGCTGACGGCCTTTTCCGCGCGCGCGGTGGCCGTTGGCGTCGCGCGCCTGCCCGAGCGGCCCGCGCAAGTCATTGTCGCCGGCGGCGGGCGGCACAATCCCGCGCTGATGGACGCCCTGCGCGAGGCACTACCCTGCGCAGTGGTCAGCGCGGACGAAGTCGGCTGGCGCGGGGACAGTGTGGAGGCGGAGGCGTTTGCCTTGCTGGCGGCGCGCTGTCTGCGCGGCCTCCCGATCAGCTGGCCCGGCACGACCGGCGTGCCGGCGGCGATGACGGGTGGGGAGATGTTGGGGAACTAGCTATTCGCCAACGCAACCGCCAATTCTGTGTAAACCTGTCGAGCTTTTTCCGCCATCCTTCTGAGGGACGTGACAGATTCTTCAGTTAGCTTAAGCTTATAATATCTCCCCTCATAGCTAACTTGGTAGCAGTCTGAAATAAAGGATTGCTGCGGATGGACCTCTGAAAAGCCAGTGACCACGACTGGAACACCACGCATGAACACCTCAGGCGTCATCGCGTTTTTTTTGGTTGCGGCAACCGACGAGAATTTCTGCCCTTCGTGAGCAACGGAGTCCCGCACCTCGGAATGCCCGGGGAATGCCCCTTTGAAGGCTTTTTCAAGGCTCCGGATTTGGTCGTGATCAGCAATTGCTGTTAGCGTTGGGCAGTACGGCAGGCATTTCGACCGGCATGCTTCTAAGCACTTGCCGAAGTGCCATACGCTGAGGGCGGCGTCTCTGGCTGCAATGAACTGCCATTCCATCAATTTCGGCAATTCAGATGATTTCGAGAGTTGCGCCGGATCCACGGAAAACATCTCGTCCTGGATATGCCCGATCAACGAAACGGCCGCTGCAAAACGATCAATGTATCTATCGAGGTATGATAGATTTCGAGTGATTGATTGCGCATGAGCGATTTCATCCACTCCGAGTTTTCCTGCTGGAAATTCGACAACGCTCAAACTTGATTGCCTTTCTATTCTTAATCGTCCTCTTCCTCCTCCGCCGGCTGCTCTTGCGGGCGGTTGCGGTTGAGGAAATCGCCTATGGCATTGCGGGCGGCATCTCGGGCGGCGTCTTCGAGCTGCTCTTAAGTAGAGCGGGGCGGGGTGATGGTCTCGCCTGTTGCCGGCGCCGGCCGGTTTCCGCCGCCGATGATCTCGCCAATGATATTACCCGCATCTCCGCCGATCTGTTCGCCAATACGGTTCCCCGCATCCTGGCGCAGGATGGACTGGATCATGGCCGTGTCCGGCGTCAGGCCCGGCGACATCCAGTTGCCCTTGATGCGGAAGGGGACCGGAATGCCGTTCAGCTGCAGCGAGCTGCCCGCCCCGGTGCCGGAGGTGTCCACGCGAGGG
>JALEGE010000083.1 GCA_022760335.1 Hyphomonadaceae bacterium | reverse complement strand
GGATGCATCGACGCGCGCTGAGCGGTCATCGAACTGCTTTGAGAAAATAGAACTTCAGGAAGTGTAGTCGACTGGTTGCGTTCCGTTTGATCTTGATGTAGTCCGTCGGTTGCACTTTGGCGCCGATGGCGGGAATCCTGTCTGTTCCTCCTTCGCCGCCAGTGAAAAAAAGCGCGGGTCAAAGGGCTCGTTGCAAAACAGGGAGAACGTTGTGGCGAGTGATACAATTGGCGCATCTGAGGATATCAATTCCCGGTTTTCCGGGCATTTCTATCTGCGCGGCGAGGCCGGCTATGAAGATGCCCGGGTGGGCCGGATCTGGCATGCAAACAAGCCCGACCGTTATCCGGCCGCGGTACTGATGGCAGAAAGCGAAGACGATCTGGTCAACGGCGTGCGGTTGGCGCGCGAAAAGGGGTGGTCCATCGCTGTTCGCTCAGGCGGTCACAGCTTCCCGGTCTGGAGTGTGCGCGACTCCGGCCTGTTGATTGATCTCGGTGGGTTCAAGGAACTTTCCTATGATCCCGAAACCCAGATTGTTTCTGCGACAACGTCTGTCAAAGGCGGTGACGAGCTCAACCCCTATCTGAAGCAGTTTGGTCGCTACTTTGCGGCTGGGGGATGCCCGTCCGTCGGTCTGGGAGGCTTTTTGCTTCAGGGCGGAATGGGCTGGAATTTCCGTGGATGGGGATATTCCTGCGAGCAGGTTTTCGCTGTCGATCTTGTTACAGCAGATGGCGAACTGATCCGGGCCGACGATACTCAGAATACTGACCTCTTCTGGGCGGCCCGGGGTGTCGGTCCGGGATTTTGCGGGCTGATCGTGCGTTTCCATCTCAAGACCCGTCCGATCACGGATGGTGTCGCCGTTTCCATGCAGGCCTATCCCGTCGAGCGATATGCTGACGTTCTGCAATGGCTCTGGGACCAGCATCCTCACATTTCTGACAAGGTCTATTTCAACGCGGTGTCCGCCCGTCCGCCCATTCCTGTGCCGGGCCATGATGGTGGGCTTGTCTTCATGATCTGGGCGTGTGCCTTCTGCGACACGCAGGAAGAAGCTGCCGCGGCGCTTGAGCCCCTCAAGACCTGCCCCTATCGCGACGAGGCGATCCTGGTCTCGGACGCCCAGCCGACCACTCTGCCGGAGCAGCTCTCGCTGGTGGATCAGCTGCATCCCCAGGGCCTCTACTACAAGGTGGATTCAGCCTGGGTGGATGGTCCGCAGCCGGACATCATCCAGGCTATGAAAACCCTGGTGATCGACCGCCAGGCAGAGGATATTGGCTATACTTTCCTGATTTTCCGGCTGCCGCGTCCAGACGATGCGCCTGAAATTGCGATGGATCTGGGCACCGATCTTTGCGTTGGTGCTTACATCATTCACGAAGCCGACAGTGCCAGCGACAAGCTGCGGAACTGGCTGCGCGATGCCATGGGCGAGCTTGAGCCCTACACAGTCGGTCAGAACTGGGGCGATTCCGATCAGACCTTCCGTGAAGTGAAATGCCTGACGGATGCCAGCTGGGCGCGCTTCCAGAAAATCCGCGCGGCGCGCGATCCTGATGGTGTGTTCCATTCCCATCTGGCGGGTGAGGGCGGCTTCCAGAATCGCAATGGTTGGGAAGCCAAGGACTGATGCGCGGCAGCCGGGCCTCCGCTTCATTCGCAGTGCTGATCGCCGCGCTTAGCCTTGCTGGAGGCTGCAGCAGGCCTGATGCCCAGCCTGAGGGCGGCGTATCGGAGATCCGTTCGTGCCCGGCTGACTCGGGCACGACGGTAACAACACTGGGCACGGCCGGCGGGCCCATTCTCCGCCGGGCGCGCTCTCAACCGGCAAACCTGCTCACGGTCGGCGGTGAGAGCTATCTCATCGATGCAGGCGACGGTGCCGCCAGCCAGTTGACCAAGGCGGGAGTCCCCATTCCCGGGATCCGCCATGTGTTCCTCACCCACCTGCATGCGGACCATGTTGCCGGCCTGGCGCCCCTGCTGCTGTTTGCATGGACGTCGGCGGCGGCTCATCCGATGACGGTCTATGGTCCGCCGGGCACGCAGCAACTGGTAGAGGCGGGACTGAGCTACATCGAAACACCGGTGAATATTCATCGCCTGCAATATCCACCCGTTCCCGTGCCGGCGGAGCTGTTCTCTGCTGAGGAGCCCGCCGTGGCCGGCGGGCTGGAGCCCACGCTCATCTACGAGGATGAGCTTGTTGGCGTGTATGCGGTGGAAAACTCTCACTACACGACCCTGCCGGCATTTATCCAGCCGTATGGAGCCGACCGGTCATATTCCTACCGGTTTGATACCCCTGACCGTTCGGTCGTCTTTTCCGGTGACACCGGGCAAAGCGATGCGCTGGCTGCATTGTCTGCGGGTGCGGATGTTCTTGTGATCGAGGTCATCGATCTTGAAAGGCAGTTGGATTTCATCCGCTCCATGACGAACTTGCCGGACGAGCAATTGACCATGGTCATCGATCATATGGCCAAGGAGCATATCTCTCCCGAGCAGATTGGGGTGCTCGCCACGCAAGCCTCTGTTGGCCAGGTGGTTCTGACCCACATCGTGCCCGGACTGGACGACGAAACGGATGCGTCACCCTATCTCGATGATGTCAGGACGCACTATGCCGGACCCGTTCACATCGCCTCTGATTTTGACTGCTTCTGACCGGCGGCTGAAGCCCGTGATCGAGAGCAAACAAGCCTCGCATTGAGATAATTCAAGAGAGCCGGTTCCACAGTTGTGCCGGTGACGCGGATCCGCGCAGGCAGACTTTTCAGGCAATGATTATTGCTGAATCAGATCCGCATTGACAGCAGTGTAGTCGCTCGGTTATATCAATGAAGTCGATCGGTTACACGGCGATGATAAAAAAGAGTATCGGGAGGAATTATCATGAGTCACTACGGAGCAATCCGCGATTGGAAACGCAATGCGCTTTTTGGTGCCACCGCATTGGGTTTGGTCTTTTCACAGTCCGCATACGCACAAGTTGAAAGCTCGCCCTCAGCGGAGGAAGCTTCGGGCGAGGAAGACGCCACCACAAGACTCGGCCAGGTGGTGGTTACCGCCCAGCGCCGCGAGGAAACGGCCCAGGATGTGCCGGTATCGCTGACCGCAGTCAGTGGCGCAGAGCTCGAAGCCAAGGCGGTGACTGATCTCGATACCCTGTCCCAGGGAATCGTCGGCATCAGCTACGACAATACCAGTATTGCCACCCCGGAACTTTACATCCGCGGGATCGGCACAAACCGTCGCGACATCGGCAGTGACCCATCTTCGGCTGTGTATGTCGACGACATCTATCAGCCGAGATTTTCCAATGTCCTCTCCGGTTTGGTCGATCTGGAGCGGGTTGAAGTGCTTCGTGGCCCTCAAGGCACCCTGTTTGGTCGAAACACGATCGGTGGGGCCATTTCAGCCACGACGGCAGCACCATCTGACGAATTCGAAGGGCGCGTCTACGGGACACTCGGCAATAAGGAAACCGTAGCGGCCGGCGGAAGCATCTCCGGACCATTCTCGGACCGCGTCCGCGCAAGACTGAGCGCCGGCTACTCCGACGAAGAAGGCTTCATGTTCGATGATGTCAGCGGCAAGGACAATGGCGTTCGCAGCGTCACGGTTCGCGGCAAGGTCGAGTTTGATATTACCGACAATCTGCTGTTCCGGCTCGGCGCAAACTACACCGATACCAATCAGGGCGGCACCTTCCTGCATACCGCCAATACGCCGCTCTTTGTAGTCGGACCCTTCGTGGATCAGGCTTCAACGCTCGATGGCGATCGCTATCATGGCGACTATAGCCTGCCGGGTGAGAATGACATTCAGCACCAGCAAGTCGACGCGCGGCTGATCTGGGACGCCGACGCGGTCACGGTTACCGCGATCAGCAGCTGGATCGGGTTTGAGCAGACCGCGACCCAGGACCTCGACGCCACTCCATTCGATATCATCACCTATGAGGGGGTCACTGACACCGACACCTATAGTGCAGAATTGCGGATTGCTTCCAATGATGGCGGCAGCGCAAGCTTCGGTGACCGGCTGTCATGGGTCGCGGGCCTCTACTATTTCAATGACAAGGGCGATGAGGGTGCCACCTTCACGACCGGGACGGACAGTATTGTCAGCTTCCTCGCGGCGAACCCGACCCAGATGCCGCCCTTCAATCCCGGGACGCTCCGCAAGGCCGACCAGACAAACCAGTCAACGGATATGACGAGCGTCGCTGTCTACGGGCAGGCTACGTTGTCGCTGACCGACCAGCTCAGCCTGACTCTGGGGGCCAGATATACCGAAGATGATCGCGACTTCGTGCACGATTCGATCAACGGATTGCCCGGTGTGCCACTGCCCGCTGTGCCTGCAAGTTTCACACGGGTGGGCAACCTGCAATCGGACTCCTTCGATCCCAAGATCGGGCTTGAGTATCGTCCCGCAGATGACCTCATGTTCTACGCATCGTACTCTGAAGGCTTCAAGAGTGGGGCGGTTCAGTCGACGGCGACCACGATCCAGATTGCAGAACGGGTGGCCGAGCCGGAAACGGTGAAAGCCTATGAAGTCGGCATGAAGTCGGAGTTTTTCGACAATCGTCTGCGCTTCAACATTGCTGCTTTCCAGAACGAGTTCGAGGGTTTGCAGGTGCGCCGGGTCGTTGTGTTCCCGGGCGGCTTTTCATCGGCTGTTATCGAGAATGCCGCCAACAGCACCATCAAGGGCTTGGAAATTGAAAGTTCGGCTGTTGTGACACCGGAGTTCCAGCTGAATGCGAGCTATGCCTATCTCGATGCGTCCTACGATTCCTATGTCGTGGATGCTGCCGCCGGGATCGACTTTACCGGCAATGATCTGGTGCGTACCCCGCATCACCGCTTCAATGTCGACGCAGTCTATACCAAGGACGTCCAGGACGCCGAGCTACAGCTCAGATTGGCCTACAATTATACCGGCGAATTCTACTTCCAGCCGGCCAATCTTCCCAGAGACCTTGAGGAGTCGCACGGCCTGATATCGGCATCGGCCCGATACACCCTGGCGAATGGCACCACCAGTATCCTGCTCTGGGGCCGCAATCTCGGCGACGAGGAATATCGCACCTACTCCAACCAACTGGACCAACAGGTCACCGAGGGCTGGTCGGCGAAGAGAACCTTTGGAGTGACGGTGTCCCAGAAATTCTGAAGCAGATTTTGGCGAGCCGGCGCGCAGCAAGCGGCATTCTTGTCCGCGCCGGTCGCTCTGAATGGCGATCTGTCGCCAGTGAATTTGAAGAAGGCCGCGTTTGATCCTGGCTGATCAGGACACGGAACAAACGCTCGAATGAATACCGCGCGGTGGGCGCGCGTCGACACAAAGGAAGTACACGATGCCAAATCGCTCTTTGCCCGGAAAAATGATCGATCAGCGCGGGTTTTCAGCGCGCGAGACCGAAGTGTGGTCGTCCCACATGATTCGGAGTGGCGAGATTGCTGAAGCGATCGGCATGCTCTCTCAGGGACCGGCCGGGCGTGATGGCCGGCGCGAAGCCCTGGTTGCGCATCCCTCCAGTCAGGAGCCCGGCATCGGATTGTCGCCAGGGATCGCTGTTGCGTTCGGCGTCCTCTTGCCGGGTGAGACGACGCGCCCGCGACGCCACAATGCCTCAAGCTTCACCATGGCGCTCAGCGGGACGGCGAAGGTCGAGGTCGGCGACCGGAGTTTCGACGTTACCGCGCGCGACAGCTGGAACACGCCCGGCATGCGCGTTGAAACGCTGACCAATACCGGGCCAGAGCCGTTCACTTATGTGAGCTATTCGAATGCGCCGCTGCTGCAGAAACTGGAAGTGTTCTACGAGGAATTCGATCCGGCCGTGGGAGACAAGGCTGTAGCGGAATCCGAAGTAGCAACCTCCTTTTCGACCAAGATCGCCAGGGCCAAGGAGGCTGCAGGCGGCCCCGTGGACGTTGGCGAATCCGGCGCCATGTTGCTTCCCTACGAGCATCTCATCGATCCCGATTTCGTGGAGTCCCATGCGCTGCTCTGGCGCTGGGAGGATCTGGCCGATCATCTTGGCCTCGTGAGGTCGCTGACGACCGGCTATACCGGCCGTCCGCTCTGGTGCCTTTACAACCCGGCGACGGGAACACGGAACGGCACGACCTTCTCCTTCTTCGCGACCATGACGGCGGCGGGTCCGAACTTCACGGGCCCTGCCCACAAGCATGTTTCGGCGGCCATCAACTACATTCTGGACGGCAGCGGCTACAGCATCGTCGACGGTGTCCGTCTCGACTGGGAAGCCGGCGACATCATGCTGTCCGCGCCCGGCTGGGCCCCGCATGGTCACGCGACGAAAGGCGAGGGCGCCGTCATCCTCACCATTCAGGACCATCCGCTGCATATCGGGATGGAATCGCTCATCTGGCAGGAAGACATCAAGGGCGGGCCGATCCTCACCCTGGGCTCCCAAGCCGGGTTTGAGACCAATCTCGCCGAAATCAGAGAGGCCAGCGATGCCTGAGTTTCTTGCCGAGACCAATTCAGCATCAGGACCGGTACAATGACATTTCCTCTTTCAGCATTGCAGGGCTCGTTTCCCCCGCTCGTCACGCCGTTTCGCAGCGGTGAGGTCGATCTGGAAGCCTATACGTCCCTTGCGTCTCATATCATTGATGGCGGTTCGCACGGCATTGTCGTGAATGGCACAACGGCTGAACCGACAACCCTCTCCATCGCCGAGCGCAACTTGCTTGTGGAAACGGCGGTGAAAGTGTCTGCCGGGCGCGTCCCGGTCGTGGCTGCAACCGGAGGGCAGAATTACCGGGAGTCCCTTGCCTTGTGCGAAGGGGCGGAGGCCGCCGGCGCCGATGCCCTGATGATTGTGACGCCTTACTTCATCAAGCCGCCGGTGCGCGGGATGATCGAGTATTATGCCGCCCTCGCCGAGACGACCGACCTTCCCATCCTGATCTATCATATCCCAGGCCGGGCAGGGGTTTCGCTTCCACCCTCGGCCATTGCCGAGATCAAGCGCCGCGCGCCGAACCTGGTTGGGGTCAAACATGCCTCCACCGACCTTGCATTTGTCAGCGAGACGCTCGCCCTGTGTGGCTCGGACTTCAAGATCTTTGTCGGCCTGGAAGAGCTCAGCTTTCCGATGATGGCCATCGGCGCAGCCGGTCTGATGAACGCTGCTGGCAATCTCCTGCCGGCCAAGATCTCCGCGCTCGCATCTGCAGCTCTGGCCGGCGACATGAGTGAGGCGCGGCGTCTTCACTATGAGCTGCTGGAAATCAACCAGGCCATCTTCTGGGACACCAATCCCATCCCGATGAAATACATGATGCGCTGCCTCGGCATCCTGCCCGTGAACGAGCATCGCCTGCCCATGGTTCCGGCAAGCCCGGAGCTGGAAAAGCGCCTCGATGCGCTCCTCGAACGGCTGGGACTTTCCGCCTAGCTGGCTGACAAACAGGGAGGTCAATTGGATGAACTTTAGAGGAAAGACAGCCGCGATCATTGGCGGCGGTGGCGGGATCGGGCGCGAACTTGCGCTGGCTCTGGCGCAAGAGGGCGTTCGCCTCGTCATTGGCGACGTGGATGAAGGCGCGGCGAAGGAGACCGCCGGACTGGCCGGCTCGGAGGTCCACGCTACGATCTGCGACCTTGGCGAGGATGCATCGGTCAATGCTTTCGCTGACTTCGCCTTCCAGACGCTGGGCAAGGTTGACCTCCTGTTCAATCATGCCGGCGTGTCTGTGGGCGGATTGCTGGAGCAGATCCCGTCGGAGGACTGGAACTGGATGCTCAATGTGAATCTCACCGGGCTGGGGCGGTCCGTATCCGCCTTTGTCCCGCGCATGACCGAGCAGGGCGGGGGCTGGATCATCAACACTTCCTCCGGGCTTGGCCTTTTCCATGACATGCCATTCGGCGGCCCCTATATCGCGACCAAGGCCGGTATTGTCGCCTATAGCCGGGCGCTCGCGACCTATGTGCGCAATCGCGGGATCGGCGTGTCGGTGTTCTGCCCGGATGCGACAGCGACCAATTTCATGACCGCCGGACGCCTGACCGGAATTCCGAAGGAAATCCTCGCGGCCGGCATGTCCGCCGACAAGATCCAGACCGCGAAACAGGCCGCGGACGTTTTGATGGAGGGCCTGAGAGCCGAGAAATTCCTGATCTCTGCCGTACCGGAAACATCGGAAAAACTGCTCGCCATGGCGAAAGCGGACCTGGCGCCGGAAAGCGATGCATTCGACGAGCATGGGCAATCGAAGATCGTGGTGTCAAAGGGGGGACTTCGCGTTCCGCTCGCCAAACGCGATGAGGCGCTCGCCCTATTCCGCGAGTTCGCCGACATCACGCAAGGCCATTATGGCTGCCAGTTCTATGACATCACGATCAGCGCGAGCGATCCGGAGCAACTCGTGATTTTCGAGGTCTGGGACAGCAAGGCGGCGCTGGATGCGCATGCCGCGGCGCCGGGCGCCATGGACCTGATCATGAAACTCTTTGCACTCGGCGCTTCAGATTTTGGAGTCCAGGAGATCCATTAGGATCGATAACAAAATAAAAGTTTCCTCCCAAAAAACTGGCCTTGCAGGATAATTCTGCAAGGCCATCTTTTTCCATGCTTAGACGAATTGGTCGGGGCTCAGGCCCCGACTTCCCGTGGCGAAACATACCCCTTCTGGCCCTCACCGGCACCGAGGGAATAGATCGGGCCCGTCATGTCTTCCTGCCAAAGCAGGGAACCCATGGCGATGTGCATGGGGTGGTCCTGCACCGTCAGCACGGTCCAGCCATTGGGGCCGTGATAGTGAGCGTGCTCTAACCAGGCGGGCGCGGAATAGAGCAGGTCGCCTTCCTCCCAGCAGATGCGCTCGCCATCCACGATGCTCGAGCCAGACCCGCGCGTATGATAATTGATCGAGGCCGAGGTATGCCGGTGGCCGCGATCGCCGGCATAGGCCGGGATATCCGGACCGCATCCGCCATAAGTCGCGAAATAGGTGCCTGTTGTGCCCTGCCGGCGACCGGTGGCCGGATTGTAGAGGAGCCAGATATTGCGCTTGTCGGTGCCGGCCATCTCGCCGGGCGCGAGCGGCAGTCTCGGCTCGATATCACGCCAGGCCCAGTGCATGGCGCGGGAGTCGATTTCCTCGATATCGGTGAGATGCTCGTATCCGCGCAGCCGGGCGATGCCGTCCGGCATGAGAATATCGGGCGCCCCATGGCGGCTATAGGCACTCTTTTTCTCGTCCGTCAGCACGCCTTTCGTCTCTTCCTTGAGCGTGAAGGGACCGGTTTCCTTCACATAGGCGCCCAGACGGCGAAGCAGAGCAGTGTTGGCATAGCTGAGCCAGACAAGGGGCTTTGATCCCTGCACTTCATACGTGAAGGGCTGCATGGGCGGAATGGTCCAGACATCGTGCCGGTTGACCTCAAGATCGCGACCTGCGCTGACCCGGCCCTCGCCCTGCAGGCAAAGCTCGATCCGATTGGCATTGTCACGCACGACTGTGCGGGTTTCACCCGGCAGGAGGACATTCAGGGTGACTTCCGTCGCCGGCGTGAGACTCTCTATGGCGTCCTGACACATCGGATGCACAATGCTGCGTGCGCGGATCTCTCCGTCTTCCATGCGGGCATCGGACAAGGCGCCGATCTGATCTTCAATCAGGTGACGTTTTACCAGAAAGGGCGACCAATGTCTGGCCCTGGATTGTGGATCCTGAGCTGGCCGATGAAATGGGGTCTCTGGGCGATCAAGCATGTTGGTTCCTCCTGCTGTTTCCTTTGTGGAAAGCCCACTTCCGGGTCCGGTGACCCTGAGGTGTAGTCAACTGGTTACAGTGTTTGAGGTCAAGCAGGAATAGGTAAAGTTACGGAGTTGTCGGTGGCCTCCGCTTGCTTCTGCCATTCACTGCGTGGATCGCGCTTGGGTGTTTCCGATAGCCATTTGCGCGCCTCTGCCGCCTTGGCGCGGGCATCGCTCAGTGTCACATCGGACCAGCTTCCTAGGACCACCTCAAGCCGGCGTCCGCCAAAACGATAGATGAAGGCCCAGGACTTGGATCCGGCTCGCGCGCATTCAGGACAAGCCCGCCGCCAACTCCTCAAGCGTGGCGGGTTCCGACAGGCGGTAAGCGAACAATCACGAACACTTATTCGAAGAAATCCCATAAATCATAAGGGCTTGTGCGGATGTCTGCGAACGGTGGTGAATGGTGGTTCGGGGGAGACTTGAACTCCCGACCTCGCGATTATGAGTCGCGCGCTCTAACCAGCTGAGCTACCGAACCCCTGGCCCCGGCAATGTGGGCGAAGCGGGGGAGATACACGCGCGCCGCCCGCTTCGCAAGGCTCATCGAGTGAGTTCTGCCACATGCTCTGCAATTGCCAATGAGGAAGTCAGGCCGGGGCTCTCTATCCCGAAGAGATTGATCAGGCCCGGCGTGCCATGTTCGCCTGGTCCGTCGATGCGGAAATCACCGGAAGGTTCGCCCTCATTCACCAATTTCGGGCGTATGCCGGCATAATCTGGCATGAGCGCTCCGTCCGGCAGGCTCGGCCAGTAGCGCCGCACCGAAGCGTAGAAGCGTTCCGCCCGGCCCGGGTCGACGCGATAGTCGAAAGGCGGGACCATGCCTGCCGGCAGCCATTCCGCATCCGGGCCGAGTTTGCCGCGCCCGCCCAGATCAATGGTCAGGTGCAAGCCGAGCGAGGCGGTGGTCGGCATGGGATAGATCAGCCGTGAGAAAGGCGTCTTGCCGGACACTGTGAAATAGGAGCCTTTCACGAAGCGCATTTCCGGCAGGGTAACAGTATGGGGCCCTTCGATACGCGCGGCCATCTCCACCGCGCGATGGCCGGCAGCATTGATCACCCAGCGCGCGGTAATTTCGGCTGGGCTGTCACCACCTGTTTTCAGGCATATGCGCGCGCCGGCTTGCCTCCCATGTTCCACCGGTGAAGCAAGCACGACATGCCCGCCGGCATCCTCCAGATCGCCTTGCAGTGCGAGGAAATAGGCATGGCTGTCGAAAATGCCGCTGACGGGTGAGTGCAGCGCGGCGCGGATATCCTGCGAAAGTGCCGGCTCTAGCGCACGCGCCTCTGTCCCACTGATCAGGCGCAACGCCTCCACGCCATTTCGGTCCGCACGTGCTTTCAGTGCGGCCAGGGCTTCAGCTTCCTCGTCATTGGTGGCGACAACCAGCTTGCCGCAAGGATTGCGGGTTACGCCACGGGCATCCAGATAGTTTGTCAGGGCGCGCCGCCCTTCTACGCAAAACCGTGCCTTCAGGGAGCCTTCGGCATAATAAAGCCCGGCATGGATAACTTCGGAATTGCGCGAAGAGGTGTGCGCAGCGATTTGCGCCTCGGCCTCCAGAAGGATGACTTCAAAGCCCTTCAGGGCGAGCGCTCGGGCGCAGGCCAGGCCGATCACGCCTGCACCAATTACAATGATATCGGTCTCAAACCCGGATTCATGCATCTTCTTTAAATAGCCGAGCTGAAAGGGCTGGGCGGCAAGGAAGATCTGCGCTATTCTGACGCAGATGCGACGATTCCTGCTCAGTCTTCTGATTGCTGGAGCCGTGGTGGGGCTGGCTCATGGTGAAGAGACCATGGCGCCGCGCCAGGCCGCGGCAGATGCCTATGCGGCGGGCCGATATGCCGATGCCGCACGCATAGCCGTGGCTGCGGATACCGCCGACGCGTATGCTCTGGCCGCACGGGCCGTTCTGGCCGAGGCCATGTGCCAGGGCGCACAGCCTTCGGACGCGGTGCTGACGCGTGCTGAGCTTTTGGCCGCCGAGGCACTGACACGCGATCCGAACCATGTGGAAGGCCGGCTGCAACTGGCCATTGCCTTGAGCCTGCGCATGCGGCCCATGTCGAAAATGCAGGCTTGGCGCACGGGGCTGGGTGAAGAAGCACGCGAGTTAGCCGAAGGCGTGATCCGCGATGATCCAGCCAATGCCTATGCCCATGGGTTTCTTGCGGTCTGGCATGTGGAAGTGGTGCGCCGGGGCGGCAGTTTCGGCGCGGCCATGATGGGGGCCAGCCTGGAACAGGCATTCAACCATTATGAGCGCGCACGTGCCCTGGCACCGAATGATGCGGGCCTGCACTGGCAGATGGCGCGCGCCCTGGCAGCCTATGATCCTGAGGACTATCGCGGTGAAATAGATGCCGCCCTGGCCCGCACGCTTGCCGCGGACGAGCACACCGCCTTGCAGCGCGTCATGGTGGCGCGCGCCTGGCTGCTCAAGGATGCGCTACAGAGCGAAGACAGTGAGACCGTGGCGGCTCTGGCTGCAAGTTTGCTCTAGGTTTTTTGTGGTCGCGCCGGCTCATGCGAAAAACCGGAGTCCACTTTTTCGCCCGGCGCTCTAGGCCAACGCGGCGCGGATTTTCTCGGCAATTGGTTCGAGTTCTTCGACCGGGCGTGGGCCTCCGCTGGCATGAGGTTTCAGAACCGTGCCCTCGCCGCGCGGGATGATGTGGAAATGCAGGTGGAACACGGTCTGGCCAGCCGGGGCACCATTGAACTGAGTGACGATCAGACCGTCAGGTTCAAGCGCCGTGGCCACGGCCTGGGTCACCTTCTGCACACGCGCCATATAGGGGCCGAGCTTGCCCTCTGGCATTTCAATGAAGTTGCGCGCGGTGACATCTTTCGGGATCACCAGTGTGTGGCCTTCGCTTTGCGGGAAAATGTCC
>JALEGE010000082.1 GCA_022760335.1 Hyphomonadaceae bacterium | reverse complement strand
TGATGCAGTTCGCCCGCGTGCCCGACCAGAACACCATGAAAGCCACGCTGGCGGCCGGGATTCCTGTTTCCTGCGGCGTGGATATGCCGGCCAAATGGCTGCATGTGGATGGCGCGATCAGTGGCAAGATCGAAGAGCCGGCCTATGGCGGCTGGCCGGACGGCACGATTGCCGGCCACACCATGCTGGTCGTCGGCTATGATGATCGCAAAGGCGCCTGGCTGTTCCGCAATTCCTGGGGCACAGGCTGGGGCCTTCAAGGACATGCCTGGATCGATTATTCGATCATCGAGAAATGCTGTCACCCCCGCTTCCGCTGGGCCATCGGGCAGATCAACATCCTGCCCCAACTCGCCATCACCGGCCATGCAACCCTGACTCAAATGGCCGCCGAGGTCCGCAAGTCCGCACATGAGGACATGGCGGCCTGGCTCGCCAGCCGCAAGAAGGAGATTGGCAGCGCGCTTGGCGCGAAGCTCGAAACCGAGGCCGCCGGCTTTCGCGCACGCCTGCGTGCATCCTCGCCGGATCGCTCAGGTCTGATCGGCCGCAGCGCGGACGGCCCCGGCGCCGGTGGCGGCTATGATCGTCACAAGGGTCCAGGCGCTGGCGGAGGGTATGGCCCGAGTGATGGGCCAGGCGCCGGTGGTGGTTATAGACCCAATGATGGACCAGGCGCTGGCGGCGGATACGACGACTGAGCGCACATGTGGTGGCCCTGCCGCATGGCCAAATGCGAAAACCGGTTTAGAGGAGAGATCTGAAACACAGGAACGCACCGCAGCGCGGAAAGGCCAGCCACATGATCCCTCGCTATACACGCCCCGAAATGGCTGCGATCTGGAGTGACCAGTCAAAGTATTCGATCTGGCTGGAGATCGAGACCCTGGCCTGCGAAGCCATGGAAGAGCTCGGCCAGGTGCCGGCAGGAACCTCGGCAGCCGTGCGCGAACGTGGCGGTTTCGATGTTGCGCGCGTCGACGAGATCGAGCGCGAGGTGAAGCATGATGTCATCGCCTTCCTGACCAGCGTGGCCGAACATGTCGGCGAGGAAGCCCGTCATCTGCACAAGGGCCTGACCAGTTCCGATGTGCTCGATACCTGCCTCGCGGTGCAGCTCGCGCGCGCATCCGACCTCCTCCTCGCCGGCCTCGACCGCGTGCTCGCGGCCCTGAAAACCCGCGCGGCCGAGCATAAGCTCACCCCCACCATCGGGCGCAGCCACGGCATCCATGCCGAGCCGACCACATTCGGCGTCAAGCTCGCCACCTATTATGCCGAATTCTCGCGCAACAAGGCGCGTCTGGAAGCCGCGCGCGCCGATATCGCCACCTGTGCGCTTTCCGGTGCGGTGGGCACCTATGCCAATATCGACCCGCGCGTGGAGGCCCATGTCGCGGCCAAGCTCGGCCTGACGCCGGAGCCGGTTTCCACCCAGGTCATCCCGCGCGACCGCCATGCCATGTTCTTCGCCACGCTCGGCGTGATTGCCTCATCCATTGAGCGACTCGCCACCGAAATCCGCCATCTTCAGCGCACGGAAGTTCTGGAGGCCGAAGAGTTCTTCTCCGCCGGCCAGAAGGGCAGCTCCGCCATGCCGCACAAGCGCAATCCTGTGCTGACGGAAAACCTCACCGGCCTGGCCCGGCTGGTGCGCTCGGCCGCCGTGCCGGCCATGGAGAATGTCGCGCTCTGGCACGAGCGGGATATTTCGCACTCTTCGGTCGAGCGCGGCATCGGCCCGGACGCCACCGTGCATCTCGATTTCGCCCTGCATCGCCTGGCCGGCGTGGTGGAAAACCTCGTCGTCTATCCCGAGAACATGCAAGGCAATATGGACAAGCTTGGCGGCCTGCATAACTCCCAGCGCGTCCTCCTCGCCCTGGTCGAGGCCGGCACCTCGCGCGAGGACGCCTACCGCCTCGTCCAACGCAACGCCATGAAGACCTGGGCCGGCGAAGGGGCCTTCCTCGACCATCTGAAAGCCGATGGCGATGTGACGGCGAAGCTGTCAGATGCCCAGCTCGAAGACCTGTTCGATATGGAATACCATCTCAAACGCGTGGACGAGATCTTCGCGCGGGTGTTTGGCTGATTAGCAGTGCCCCCTTCGACCCGCATATGCGGGCCACTTCCCCCGCAAGCGGGGGAAGATCGCAAAACGACAGAGCGGTCTTTTCTTCCCCCGTTCACGGGGGAAGTACCCCGAAGGGGGGAAGGGGGGCACACGGTCTTTCCTAACTGTATCGCGCCTCAACCTTCGGTCCCGCCTTGCCCGCTGCGACAGCCTGCACGCTCGCCTCAAGGTCCGCCAGATAGCCGTCAATGAACTCGGCATGCTTCGGCGAGAGCATGAGGTGCAGGCTCGGGGGTTCTTTCGTCACAGAGGTGAACCAGCCGCGGCGGTAGATCTCGCCATAGAGCGCGAAGGCGTGGTGCTCGGGATGGCTGAACGCGATGAGGCCCAGCATGGGCGTGCCAACAATCTCGAAGCCCAGCGATTTCACGCCCGCCTCCACCCGCTCGCGCGTGGCGCAGACCTCGCCCTGCAGGCGCCGATAGCCCTCAATGCCGAGAAAATTCATCACCGCCCAGGCCGCCGCGATGGCCCCGCCGGGGCGCGTGCCGGCCAGCGTCGGGGTTTTCATCGGCGCGCCGGACCAGCCGACGAGATCGAAGGGCATATGGCTGTAGAGTTCCTCTGAACGGAACAACACCGTGGAGGCGCCCTTGGCCGCATAGCCATATTTGTGCAGGTCCGCGCTCATGGAATGAACGCCCGGCACCTCGAAATCGAAGGCTGGCACGGGCACACCGTTCATCCGCGCGAAGGGCGCGAAATAGCCGCCGACACAGGCATCGACATGCAGCCAAAGGCCTTTGGCTTCGGCGACCGTCCCAAGCTCGGCGATCGGATCGATCAGGCCATGGGGAAAATTCGGCGCCGAGCCGACCATCATCACCGTGGCCTCATCGCAGGCCTCGGCCATGGCCTCGGGGTCTGCGAGCCAACTCCCGTCTGTCTTCAGCGGCACGCGGCGGATTTCCATGTCCATCAGATGCGCTGCCTTGTCGAAAGCCAGATGCGCCGATTGCGGCAGCACGATGTTCGCGCCCTCAAGCGGCTTGCCCTGGGCGCGGGCATAATCGCGCGCGGTCTTGATCGCCATGGTGATGGAATCCGTGCCGCCCGATGTCATTGCCCCGGTCGCGCCGTCTGGCCCATGCAACAGGCCGAGCGCCATTTCGATGACCTCTTTCTCCATGCGCGCAAGGCTCGGGAAGGCGAGCGGGCCGAGCCCGTTTTCGGACATGAAAGCCGTATAGGCCGCCTTCTGAACCGCGGCGACGTCCTCGCCGGCATTGAAGACATAGACAGCCGTTTTCCCGTCGCGCCATTTCGCATCGCCCTGCCCGCGCGCGAGCATCTCGGCTTCGATCTCGTCCCAGGCGCGCCCGGTTTCAGGCAGTGTCGCGACCATAATCCTTCCTCCCGTTTTCGACAGGATAGGGACACCGAGCGACAAAACGCAAAACTAAAAAAACCGCCCTCCTTGCGGAGAGCGGCCTTTCATCACCCAACGCCTGGCGGATTTATGCTTTCAGCCATCGCGTTGGCGCAAGCCTTAGACAGGTTTGGCAAACAAGGCGTTAACATGAAAAAATTCAGAGGCTTGGGCGTATGAGTTCATCCAATACGCTTACTGCTTTCTTACCGAAACTCGCCGATTCCCTAACCGCGCGTTAACACTTTCCCGGCGATAGAAGAGGCAGAGTGCCACCCGTTTGGAGCCGCTGCGCCCATGTCTGCCCCCGATACACGCCAGCCCCCGACCAAAGGCGGCCCGCTTGCCGGCGGGCGCGTGCGCTCAGACAATCTGCGTCCAGCCAAAGTGGACCCCGAGCGGCCTTTCCCGACCGCGCGCGGCGTGCTCTCTGCTGCCGAGATCGAAGCGCTGTTGCGCCCGGACTTGCCGGATGTGCCGCCCGCGCCGAAGCAGACCGAAGCACGCAGCGTGCCCGACCTTGACGCCCGGCAAGCTGGCCCCTCGCTATCCCAACCCGACAGCGAGCGTCTGTGTGCGCGGCTCGGCCTGGCGGTGCACCGGGAAACCGGGTTGGGCATCGGGCTCAATCTTGTTGACCTCTCGTCACTACGCTTTCGCTCAGCGTTCCCTGCACCAGAAGCTGGTGCTGCCTTTGCCTGCTTTGGTCGCTCCGACGGCGAAGTAGAGGCTGTTTTGGCCCTCTCTCCCGCCGCGGCCATCGCGATTGTTGAGCTGTCCTGCGGCGCCGATCCGGCGCGCCTTCGCGAGGCGCGACCTCGCCCGCTCACGGATATAGATATTGCCGTGCTGACCCGCGCGCTGACCGCCATGGCAGCACATCTGCCAGGTGGCGAACTGGTGTGCCTGGAGCGCCGCCAGGCCTTTTGCCTCTCGCTCGCTCCGCCCGGAGAGTCCGCCTGTCTGAAGCTGGACCTGAAAATGGACGGGGTGTCGGCTGCCGCGCGGCTGATCCTGTCAGAGGACGCGCTGAAGGCCCGGCCGCTGAAACTCGGTGCGGAGCCTGTTCCGCTGCCGACAAAAGCCGCTCCGCCGCCGCGCGCCGATGGCCTCACCGCGCTTTTGACCGCGCGCATTGCCTCGCTCAGCGTGCCGGTCAGCCGGCTGTCGGATCTCAAACCTGGCGACACGCTGCTCCTCGGCCTGCCCGCCGATGAGCCGATCCAGCTGCTCTCGGGCGGGCGCATGGGCCGTGTCGCGGCCGAAGGCGAGCTTGGCCGCAAGGGCAACCGCATGGCCGTGCGCGTGACGCGGCGAGGACCGGCGCTGGGGTAAACCGTCTAAGTTTCAGTCGAAACGTATTTACGCCGCAGACACCTGCGCCCTTCGACTTCGCTCAGGATGAGAGCAGGTGTCCATGGACAATTCCATCACCGGGAGCGCTTGGCTGTTTCTTTCGTCCATGGATGCCTGCCTGCGCAGGCATTCGCGGATCTCAAATAGTTCCCTCAAAACTTAAAGTGCTCTAATGCCCGCCCTTGCCTGACTCCATCGCCGCTTCTGCCGCATGCATGCCGGCCAGGGCCGGGTCGGCGCCTTCGATCTCCGCAAGCTTCTGGGCCCAGAGGCGTTTCTGGTAGCGGTTGGTAATGATGTCGGTCACCACCAGCACGAAGACCACCAGATAGAAGCTGGATTTGGACATCGCATCGATCGGGTAGGAGAAGAGGTGGAGGTGGGCGAGATGGGCACCCTCGGTGACCAGCAGCGCGCCGACCAGGAAGAGGATGAAGAGGCCGAGCACTTCATACATCCGGTTGCGCTTAAGGAAGTCGGCCACATAGTCCGCCATCAGGGCCATCACGATACCTGACGCGATGATCGCGATGGCCATGATCCAGACCTGGTAGTCCTTGCCGGGCTCACAGCCCACCGCACCGGCTACGCGGTTGGCGATCAAGTCTGCCTTGCACTGAGTGACCGTGCCTGGAAATGT
The DNA here is from genome assembly GCA_022760335.1 of Hyphomonadaceae bacterium. Classification (GTDB taxonomy): domain Bacteria; phylum Pseudomonadota; class Alphaproteobacteria; order Caulobacterales; family Hyphomonadaceae; genus UBA5336. Next base: position 22,735 of record JALEGE010000082.1, on the reverse strand, counting down.
ATCGAGCACTGTGCCCGCCGCATCGACGATATTCGCAATCTCAACATTGGCGATGGCCATGGCCGAAAGGATGGAGTCGAAGGAGAAAACCAGGTTCATCGCGACGATCATCATGATCGCCTGAACCACGGATTTTCCCTTACCGCCCTCTGAATGCTCGATATGCTCCACACTGAGCAGGTGGGTGATTTCCTTGATCGCGGTGTAGATGATGAAGGCTCCGCCTGCCAGCGTCACCAGGCTTTGAAAGGTGAACTCGCCTTCTATGAAGCCGGACAGATGGACGCCAAACAGCGGTTCGGCCAGCAGGGTGAAGATGTTTACAATGATCACCAGCAGGACGATCCGGAACACGACCGCGAGGCCAATACCCCATCTGCGGACCATAGGGGCGTTTTCTTCACCGGTGCGTTTGGACTCGATGGAAATATACAGGAGATTATCAAAGCCCAGTACGGCCTGGAGCATCAGCAACATCAACAGCGTGAAAAATCCACTGACTGTGAAGACTTCGGCAAAGATCTCACCCATCGGGTTCTCCCCCTCATGACTTGGTCAATCCGGGAAAACCCATAGGGCGGTGCGCATGGGATGATCAAGCCTGTGCTTGTGCGTTCGGTGGGCTTGGCCTTCGCCGGCGCGGCGTCTATGGGTCTGGAAAGACCGATCTCAAAAAAACAAAGTTTGGAGGAATCATGCGCAAATTGGCCACCCAGCTGCTCGGGCTTACCGCTTTTGCTGCTGTCTTGAGCAGCCCTGCCCTCGCTGCGCCGATGGAGATCGCTGATCTCGCCAAGATCCGTCATGCTGGAAACCTGGCCGTTTCGCCAGATGGAGAGACAGTCGCCTACACAATCAGTGTCCCACGCGATGTGATCGCAGGCGATGAAGATGGCCGTGCCGATAGCCATCTCTGGGTCATCCGCGATGGCCAGGAACCAATCCGTTTCACAAGCGGTCAGGGATCAATTTCCGCAGTTCAGTTCGCCCCCGATGGCCGCGAGATCTATTTCCGAACCCGGCGCGAAGAAGATGACCATACTGCGCTTTACTCCATTGCGTTGACCGGCGGTGAGGCAAAGAAGGTTTTCGAGTTTGAAACCAGCCTTGGTGACTATGCCCTCTCACCAGATGGCGGCACGCTCTATTTTGTCGCCCGTCCGGAGGATGACACTGAAGATTTTAGCAATCGCGGCTTCAAGGCCTGGGTCTATGAGGAAGATCAGCGCTTTGCCAGCATCTGGTCGGTTTCACTCGGGGATGAGCAAGCGGAAGCCGAGAAACTGTTCGATGGCGGTCATGTTTCCAACTTCGATCTCTCAGCTGATGGCGAGACGATTGTTGCCGCCGTGGCGCCCTCAACCCTGATCGACGATTTCTACATGCAGCGCGACCTGCATGTCATTTCGGTCGCAAGCGGTGAGGAGACCGCCCGTTTCGAACTACCTGGCAAACTAGGCGCGTTCGAGATTTCCCCGGATGGGCGCCAAGTGGCTTTCCTGGCGGGGAGCAGCATCAATGATACCAGTGAAGGTGTTCTGATGGTCGGTGATATTGCGACCGGAGATTATGAACAGCTCACGCCGCAGGCCCTGCAGCATATCCAGGACGTCGACTGGCTCGCTGAGGATGAAATCCTCGCCACAGTCCATCGCGGCGTGGAATCAGCGCTGGTTGTCTATGATACCGAGGGGGCCGAGCAGGACACGCTTGCCACGTCTCCCGACATTGTCACACGCAGTGCCGAAGTCGGTTCTGGCCAAGTCTACTATATTGCTGATAGTGCGTCCCATCCGCGTGAAGTGTTCGCCGCTGGGCGACGCTCACAGGCCAGGCTGAGCAATCACAATGCGTGGCTGGGGGATATTGACCTTGCGCCACAGGCCAGATTCACCTGGGAAGCGCGCGATGGACGCGAGATCGAGGGCATTCTGATCACGCCAAACGGCTCCGCACCAGAGGGGGGATGGCCCCTCATCATGCGTGTGCACGGTGGCCCGGAAGCCCATGACAGCGATGGCTGGCTAACGGCCTATTCCAGCCCCGGCCAGTTTGCCGCCGGTGATGGCTATGCCGTGTTTTATCCGAATTATCGCGGCTCCACAGGGCGTGGCGTCGCCTTCTCGCGCGAGCATCAGAACAATTATGCCGAGCGCGAATTCAACGACCTGGTCGACGGTGTGAATGCCCTGGCCGAGGCCGGGATCATCAATCGCGACCGCGTCGGCATCACGGGCGGCTCCTATGGCGGCTATGCCTCCATGTGGGGCGCAACCGCCCTGACCGAGCACTTCGCGGCCGCCGTCGCCTTTGTCGGCATTTCCAACCAGATCTCGAAGATCGGCACGGGCGACATCCCCAATGAGATGTATCATGTCCATTCTCTGAAATGGCCCTGGGACGACAATAATGAGCACTGGATGGAGTTGCTCGAGCGTTCACCTGTCTTCTGGGCTGGCCAGTCGACGACGCCTACTCTGATCCTGCATGGCGAGGAGGATACACGGGTCAATCCAAGCCAGTCCCTGGAGATGTACCGCTCCATGAAGGTCCGCACCGATACGCCGGTGCGGCTCGTTTTCTATCCAGGCGAAGGACATGGCAACCGCAAAGCCGCTGCGCGATTCGATTATGCCCATCGTCTCATGCGCTGGATGGACACCTATCTCGGCGTGGATGCCACGCGTCGCGATCCGATGCCGGCCTTCAAACTTGATCTTGAGGGGCTTTTGGGGGGTGACAATCAGGAAGACGCTGAGTAGAGCGCATCCTGAAATAACTACTTCAGATTGCAGGTTAAGCTTTTTTTGAGTCTTGCTCCCTATACGGAGCAAAAAGGGGGAGAATATTCATTCATGTCCAATTTGGAAACGGACTATCTGATTGTCGGGGCGGGGGCCTCGGGGCTGGCTTTTGCCGACGAGATGCTAACGCGCAGCGACGCGCATATGGTGCTGATTGACCGCCGTCATGCGCCTGGCGGGCACTGGAATGATGCCTATGGCTTTGTGCGCTTGCACCAGCCTTCGGTCTTTTATGGCGTAAGCTCACGTGAACTGGCCGAACCGAGTCTCGACCAGACGGGGCCAAATGCTGGTTTCATGGGCCTTGCCACGGGGGCACAGGTAGCGGGCTATTTCCATAGCGTGCTGGAAGAACGCCTGCTGAAATCCGGGCGGGTCACCTGGCTGCCAGGCCATGAGTTCACCGAAGCGGGCGAGGTGCGCAATATCCTGTCTGGCGAGATCCAGCCCATCACGGTGCGCCGCAAGCGGGTGGATGCAACCTATCACACCAACTCCATCCCCAAGACTCATACGCGCAACTTCCAGGTCGCGGCCACTGTCGCCTGCATTCCCCCCAACGACTTGCCAGATTTGGCCTCGCAATACGCGCATTTCACCGTGCTCGGCGGCGGAAAGACGGGCATGGACAGCTGTATCTGGCTGCTCAGCCATGGCGTCCCGGCCGCACAGATCCGCTGGGTCGTGCCGCGCGACTGCTGGCTCTGGAACCGGGCCTTCACACAGCCAGATGACAGTTTCTTCGAGACGGTCTTTGGCGGTTTCCTGAACCGCCAGCGCGCGATTGCCGAAGCGACCTCCCCCCAGGATCTGGCGCTACGATTTGAAGCCATCGGCATGTGGATGCGTTTGACTCCGGAAGTCGAACCAACCGTTTATCGCGGCGCCACGATGTCCGAGCGCGAAGTTGAGATGCTGCGCGGCATTGATGACACGGTCCGCCTGGGCCGAGTGCAAAAAATCACCTCGTCCGCCCTGCATCTTGAGCGTGGTGAACTGCCCACACCGCCGGAAACGCTCTATATCGACTGCACCGCCTCTGCCGTGCATGCCGAGAAACCCCCGGTCCCGGTATTTCAGGACAAACTGATCACACTGCAAATGATCCGCTTCCCGCAAATTCCATTCAGCGCGGCGATCTCGGCCTATCTTGAAACGCTTCTGGAGAGCGATGCTGAGAAAAACCGGTTCACCCAACCGATCTATCTCGATGACAGTGTTGCAGGTTTTGTACGCAGCATGGGGCCGGATTTCACCAACCGCCTGAATGCCGGAACCCACCCGCAAGTGCGACGCTGGGTCAATGAAAGCCGGCTCGACGGATTTGCTCGCATCGCTGCGAATGTGGATCGGGCTGACAGTGCGAAAATGGCTATCTTGCGCGAGTTGCGCGACGCCAATTTCGCGGCTGCGGCCAATCTAACGAAACTGCTCGCTCAGCTGGAAGAGCGCGCCGCCTGATTATTCGGCGGCGACGCTTTCGGCTTCTGCGGCCTGTCTTTCCAGATAGCGCTCGGCTTCCAGCGCGGCCATGCAGCCCATGCCGGCGGCGGTGACGGCCTGGCGATAGGTTTCATCGGTAACATCGCCGGCGGCGAACACGCCGGGGATGTTCGTCGCGGTGGAGCCCGGCACGGTCTCGATATAGCCGTTCGCACGCATCTCGACCTTGCCGTTGAAAAGCTCCGTGGCGGGGGCATGGCCAATGGCGATGAAGACGCCGTGCACATCGCGCGTTTCGGTCTCGCCGGTCTCGATATTTTTCAGCCGCGCAGCGGTGACCCCGCGCGGATTGTCCTCGCCGATCACCTCGTCCAGCACGCTGTTCCAAACCACTTCGACCTTGGGATGCTTGAACAGACGGTCCTGCAGGATCTTCTCGGCCCGCAAACTGTCGCGGCGGTGCACCAGCGTCACCTTGGAGGCGAAATTCGTCAGGAACAATGCCTCTTCAACGGCGGTATTGCCGCCGCCGACCACGATCACCTCCTTCTCGCGATAGAAGAAGCCGTCACAGGTTGCGCAAGCCGAGACGCCATAGCCCTGATAATGCTGCTCGCTGGGCAAGCCGAGCCATTTGGCCTGCGCGCCGGTGGCGATGACAACTGTATCGGCGGTGTAGAGCGTGCCGCTTTCACCTGTCGCGCGGAAAGGCCGGACCTCAAAATCCACCTCGGAAATGTGGTCTTCGATAGTCTCCGCACCCATGGCCTCGGCATGCTCACGCATCTTGACCATGAGTTCGGGGCCCTGGATTTCAGCAAAGCCGGGATAGTTCTCGACCTCTGTCGTGATCGTGAGCTGTCCGCCCGGCTGCAGGCCGGCGACCACGGTCACCTTGCGCATGGCGCGCGCGGCATAGATGGCTGCGGTCCAGCCGGCGGGGCCAGAGCCGATGATCAATACTTCGGCATGGTGGCGTTGGATATCCTGGTCAGCCATGGGGACCTCTCCTTGGGCAAGCGCAGCCCATATCGGCGCGCAGCGGTGATTCTGAGCTTGCCTATGTATGGGGGCAGGCGCGGCAGGATTAAAGCCCGGCCGGCATTCAACTCACAGAGAACGCGGCTCTGCGATCACCTCCACAGTGGCATGATCGATGTCATGGGCCGATTTCAGATGCGCCTTCACGGCCCGGCGCAACGTCTCCGGGCAGGCCCCGGCGGCGGCATAGACATCCAGCGTGATCAGCGGGCGGGCCTCATTCAGGCTCCAGACATGCATATGCTCGACCCGGTCAATACCGCTGACATTCGCGAGAAGCCCCTCGCGGATGGCCTCGACCTCTAGCCCGCTCGGCGTGCCCTCTAAAAGAATATGCCCCGCCTCGCGCACGAGCCGCACGCCACCCACGGCCACGAGCAAAGCGACAAGCACCGACAGGATCGGATCAATTGCGGACCAGCCGGTCCAGAGAATCACGCCAGCGGCAATGATTGCGGCAACAGATCCCAGCAGGTCGCCCGCCACATGCCAAAGGGCGCCACGCAGATTGAGATCCTCCAGATCCCCGCCATGCAGGATCGCAAAGGCGATGATGTTCACCAGCAGGCCAGCAATCGCGATGACCAGCATCACGCCGCCAAGCACCTCCCCCGGCGAGAGGAGGCGCTCAACCGCTTCCCAGACGATCCAGGCCGCCAGAACCACAAGCGACAGCCCATTCACAAACGCCGCCAGCACTTTCACGCGGTGAAAGCCATAAGACCGGCTGGCATCTGCCGGGCGCTCCGCCAGACGGAACCCCACCCAGGCCAGCGCCAGGGCGCCAGCATCGGTAAGCATATGCGCGGCATCGGCGAGCAGAGCCAGTGAACCGGAAATCAAGCCACCCGCGACTTCGGCCAACATGAAGGCAAAGGTCAGCCCCGCAGCCAACGCGACGCGCCGGCGAGCATCACGGCTATCGCCGTGAACATGGACATGACCATGCGCATGACTGTGATCGTGAGCCATTCAGCTCACATAGGCCAATCCCGCACGCGCTGCAACGCAACGGCGCAGAAAACCACATTGAAAACAGTGTGATAGAATTACGTAGCGGCGAGCGAGACCATTTTGATCAAGACGTTCTTTCGTCTTAAATTCACCAAGATGGGCAGAGGAGTCGCGATATACTGAATAACGGAACGCGTGCCCGATGAATTCTGTCGATTCCTGCCCTTGATTTTGGCATTGGCAGATAGATCAGCGCGATTGCCAAAATGCCCTCTCACAAAACACGGCACGCGCTGATTATACTGGCAACGTCTGACCAATCGGGGAGAAGCATGGCAGTTGAAGGCGCACACGGCAATGAAGTGCTGATCAAGGACGCGATCGTGTTCCTGTTCGCGGCCGGCATTGTTGTGCCCCTGTTCCGGGTGCTGCGCCTGCCGGCCGTAGTCGGCTTCATCTTTGCCGGCATCGCGCTTGGTCCACATGGGCTCGGCCAGTTTACCGAGATCTGGCCAGCATTGGCCTTCATTACCATTTCCGAACCCGCTGCGGCCGCGCCTTTTGCCGAACTGGGCGTGCTGTTCCTACTTTTCCTGTTGGGCCTGGAGCTCAGTTTCGCGCGACTCTGGGAGTTGCGCCGCGCGGTGTTTGGCGCAGGCGGTCTGCAGGCCGGACTCAGCGCAACAGTGCTGTGCGGTGTGGCCCTGGCCTTGGGACTGGATCTCATCCCGGCGATCACAATCGGTCTGGCGCTGGCCCTCTCCTCCACCGCCATTGTCATGCAGCTCCTGCAGGAGACCCGGCGCGCGGCGACGCCCGTGGGCCGCACCGCGCTGGCGGTGCTCTTGTTCCAGGACATCCTGGTCGCGCCGATCCTGATCTTTGTCGGCTTTGTCGCCGCTGGCGAGGATGCGAGTCTGCTCTCGATTGTCGGAGAAGCCCTGTTCGAGGGACTTCTGGCCATTCTGGTGATTGTTGTGCTCGGCCGGTTCGTGTTGGCGCGTGTCTTCCATCTGGCCGCCCATGCCGGCGGGCGGGACTTTCTGATGGCGCTCATTCTGCTCACCGTGGTGGGCGCGGCAGTGATCACGGCGAGCGCAGGCCTCTCACTGGCACTGGGCGCCTTCCTGGCGGGCATCCTGCTTGGAGAGACTGAATTCAAGCATCAGACAGAGGTCGATCTGGAGCCCTTCAAGGGCCTGCTGTTGGGCCTTTTCTTCCTCACAGTGGGGATGAGCCTGGATCTTTTGGTGATTGCCGGTCTGTGGCTTGAGGTCCTGGTCGGGCTCGTCATCTTGATCAGTTTGAAATTCGCCGCAGGCTTCATCGCGTGCCGTTTGTTTGGCGGCGGTACAGCGGTGGCGGTGGAAACCGCTGGTTTCCTCTCGGCGGCGGGGGAATTTGCCTTCGTTATCCTGGCCGCGGCCACTGCAGGCAGCCTGATCGACACCCGCACGGCGACCCTGGTGGCCGCGATTGCCGGCCTCTCAATGGTGCTGACACCCGCGCTGGCCAGGCTCGGTGGCCTGATCGGTGTGCGCTTTCAAGTGGCAGAGCCCGTGCCCACGGGTATCCAGCCCGATGCGACCGGCCATGATGGGCATGTGATCATTGCCGGCTTTGGCCGTGTCGGACGCACCATCGGAGATCTTCTGAAGGCCGAGGGCGCAGATCTCATGGCGCTGGACAATGATGCTCGGCGTGTCCTGCGCGCGCGTGAAGATGACTGGCCGGTCTTTCTGGGTGATGCCGCGCGAGCCGAAATCCTGCACAAGGCGGGGCTGGAACGCGCAGCCCTGTTGATCGTGACAGTGGACAATGCCGCGAGCGCGGAAGCCATGGTGCATATGGCCCGGCGCCTGCGCCAGGAATTGCCCATTCTCGCGCGCGCCCAGGATACTGACCATGCCAAGCGCTTGGCCCAGGCCGGGGCAAGCTACGTCATTCCCGATGCCATCGAGGCCGGCCTGCAACTGGCCGGGCGCGCGCTGCGCCAATTCGGCTATGCCGGCGAAACCGTGCGCGACCTTCTGGCCCATGAGCGCGAGGAAGAGTACCGCCGCGCCGAAGAAGGCTGATTATTCTGGCAGCTTGATCGCGTTGTTTTCGTCCAGAAGCACAACGGTCGGGGCATGCTGGCGAGCCATCTCGGCCTCGACATGGGCAAAAGCGGCAATAATCACCGTATCACCAACAGCAAAGTGACGGGCTGCAGCACCATTCACACCAATTGTGCGCGAGCCCCGCGGGGCCTCCAGCGCATAGGTTGAAATCCGCGAGCCATTGGTGACGTTCCAGATATCCACACGCTCATGCGGCAAAATCCCGGAGGCATCGAGCAGATCCTGGTCGATGCTGACCGAGCCTTCATAGTGCAGGTCGCACTGCGTTACCCGCGCCGAGTGAAGCTTGGCTTTCAACATATTCAGCATCATGAACCCACTAACTCCCATCAAACCATAGTCTAAAGGCACAGTTTCCTGCCGCCACGCCACATATGTGGGAATGCGCTTCCGTCAGGTAAACTGGTCCGACTGCAATTGATGCGCCAGACATATGCACAATTGCACACCCTCAGTCAAAGGTGTTTGCACCGCACAATAGCGAGAACACCTTACTGATTTATCCATTTGAGAACAAAGAACTTATTGCGGCGCGAAATGGTAGCGCTCACACACCCATCATGTCTGCCAAGGCGCGCGCGAGGAGCCGCTGGAAAGCTTCGCCCAGCTCTGGAGACCAGGTATGCTCGTCGCTGTTCACCGGTTTCGTGGAATTGATCCCGGCCACGCGCATCTCACCTGTTTCGGAGGTGAACCACGGCCCCCCAGACGAGCCCTCAGTGAGCCCGTTCTCAGCCTTCACAACACCCGGCGTGGGGTCCATCAGGCGCTCACCCGTAGAGGCATAGAGAAACTGGCCATCAAAGGCGAACCCGTCTGAAGATTTGCGCGGATAGCCCAGGCTGGTGAAAGGGCCAAGCGGATCGGCATTGGCAAGCACGCCCGCGGTTCCAGTGCGATGGGCAATGGGTGCGTCCAGGCGCACAAGGGCGAGATCATAGATCCCGGCATTGGTGCCCGGCTGTGGCGCACCCCAGCCGCGCGGCACATAGGCCGCTTCACCAGCCCAGTTGCCCAGCGACTCTCCAGCCAAATATTGCGGCTGAAACAGCATCCAGTCGGCAAATTCGCCGGCTCCGGTCATGGAATTGGTGCGCGCGAAGGCGCAATGGGCTGCTGTCAGTACGAGGCGCTCGGCAACCACCGTGCCGGTGCAATAGCGCACACGCCCACCGAACACAGCAGTGACACGGCCAACGGCGGAAATCGGATGTACATCGAGATCGGCGACAGCCTCTGTAATCGCCCCGCCGAGGCTTTCATCAGAAGAGACCATGCGCTGGGCCATCAGCGTGTCGAAGCGGCCATTGATCGGCGCTTCGCCCGGCGTGTGCAGTGGCGCGCCGGCCAGCGCGTCAATCTGGGTGCCCCCCATGGGATAAGACACTTCCAGATCCATGCGGAAGGCAAACCCGCCTGCAGGTTCGGCTTCGGGATCCTCTATGCGTTCATGCGCGGGTGGCGGCTGCATCACAGCCATCAACACGTCGAGATTCACATCCAGATCCATGAGATGACAGTGCGCTGATCTGGTTAAGAAAGTCCAGTTTTCCGATTGGTAATGTGCCTATTGGGAGAGTCCGAACAGGGCCTCACTCGCCTCCCGGATGAGGTTACCGCTACCAGTAATCCCGGCCACACGTCCCGGCGCTTCTGCCAGCGCGGTTTCGGCGAAAAAGCCGGCTAAGGCCAACATGCTTGTGCGCAGCTTGCCTGCTTCGCTTCGAGCCGCCACCGCACTCTGGGCCAGGAAGTGGCCACCGATCACATCGCCGGCGAGCGCGAGATAGGCTGTCGCACCGGCCAGTGCGGTCTCCTTGTCACTGGTCATTGTCTCAACCATCCAGTCCGTGGCGGCGGTGAGAGCATCGGCCGCGGCTTCAAGCCGGTCAGCAATCTGTACCAGCTGAGGCTCATTCGAGGCGCGAGCAGAGCGTGCGGTTTCACGCACCTCACCCAGCATCACGCCCATGGCCATGCCGCCATCGCGAGCCACCTTGCGTCCGACCAGATCAATGGCCTGGATGCCATTCGTGCCTTCGTAGATCGGGGCAATACGCGCATCGCGGAAGAGTTGCGCGGCCAAGGTCTCATCCATGAAGCCCATGCCGCCATGGACCTGCACGCCGAGGCTGGCGACCTCGACCCCCATATCCGTGCTCCAGGCCTTGGCGATGGGGGTGAGCAGGTCTTCGCGCGCCTTGGCGGCAGCCCGCGCTTCCTCACTGGCGCCGTGTTCGGCGAGATCTGCTGCTGTGCCCGTGGCATAGCAGATTACACGAGCGGCCATGACGCGGGCACGCATGGTGGTCAGCATCCGGCGCACATCGGCATGATGTAAAATGGGTGCGGCGCCATCAACACCCGGCGCGGCGCCCTGCTTGCGCTCCTGGGCATAGGCGAGCGCTTCCTGGAAGGCAGCTTCACCGACGCCAACCCCTTCCAGGCCGACATTCAACCGCGCGGAGTTCATCATGGTGAACATATGAGCAAGGCCCTTGTTCGCCTCCCCGATCAGCCAGCCGATCGCACCGTCATACTCCATCACGCAGGTTGGGCTGGCATGGATGCCGATCTTCTTTTCCAGACCGATACAGCGCACAGCATTGGCCTCGCCCAGGCTGCCATCCGCATTCACAAGAACCTTCGGCACCAGGAAGAGCGAAACACCGCGCGAGCCTTCCGGCGCGTCCGGCAAACGAGCGAGCACGAGATGGATGATGTTTTCGGTGAGATCATGATCGCCCCAGGTGATGTAGATCTTCTGACCAGAAATCGCGTAGGAGCCATCCTCGTTCGGGATGGCTTTGGTTTTCAATGCGCCAACATCCGAGCCTGCCTGCGGCTCGGTCAGGTTCATCGTGCCAGTCCACTCCGCGCTGACCAGTTTCGGCAGGTACAGCGCCTGCTGTTGCGGCGTCCCATGCGCCATAAGTGCCTCGATGGCCCCGAAGCTGAGCATGGGTGCAAGCCCGAAGGACATATTCGCGCCATGCACCATCTCCATAACGGCCAGCGCCAGAGCCTTGGGGCCAGACTGTCCGCCATGCTCTTCCGGGAAAGCGAGCCCCATCCAGCCGGCTTCCTGAAAGGCCTTGTAGGCCTCGGCAAAACCCGGGGCCGGCCGCACACCCTTGTCAGTAAGCTGCGCGCCTGCCTTGTCGCCCGCCGCATTCAAGGGTGCGAGGACTTCACCGGCCAGCTTTCCGGCTTCTTCCAGGATCGGCAGAACAAGATCGGCCTCCATTTCACCGAACTGTCCGGTTGCAAATAGCTCATCCAGACCAGCCACCTGCCGCAGGAGAAATGCCATTTCCTCGATCGGAGCAGTGTAGGCCATGTCATATCCTTATTGTGAATGGATGTTATTGCGCATGTCAGCTTAAGGTAACCATGGACGCGCGTTAAGTATGCGCTACGTCTGGTCGCAAGTCGTGAAGCAAGGGAAGATTTCATGCGCCATTTCCTCGCCAGTCTCTGTCTGGGCACACTTGCTCTGGCCGGGTGCGTGAACACACAGCAAAGCCTTGCCCCGATCGACAGCTCGAATTTCGAACTTGACCGCACCCACGCCTTCCTCTCGGCGACTGTCGTGCATTTCGGCCTGTCGGACTATACGATCGACTTTACCGACTTCGACGCGCAACTGGATTTCGATGCCGAGGACCCAACGGCCTCGGTGGTTTCCGTGCAACTTAACCCCGCCGCACTCGCCACCCATTATCCCGACCCGGAAAAGCGCGCCGAATGGGAAGATGAGCTTGCCAATGACGGCAAGTTCCTGAATGCGGGCGAGTTTCCTTCTGTCACCTTTGTCTCGACCTCAGCCAGCCAAACCGGCGAGTTCACAGGCACACTGACCGGCGATCTGAACATGCGCGGCGCAACCACACCGATCACGTTGAACGTGACCTATACCGGCACGGCGACCAGCCCGCTGGACGGTGGCCGCCGGCGCGTCGGATTCAATGCATCGGGCACATTCAGCCGTAGCGATTTCGGTATCACTGCCTACTCTGCTTTTGTGTCAGACGAGGTGACGCTTACCTTCTCCGGCGAATTCCTTGAAGCCGAATAGGCGCACCATATTCAATCCACCAACTCACAGGACTTGAAGACATGAAACAGATCACACTTCTCTCGACTGCGGCCGCTGCCGTGCTAATCGCCGCCTGCGGCTCTGGCGACACACCGGCCGAAGCCCAGGTAACTCCCGAGCCGGTAACGGTGGAGTCCGCTGCGACCGCGGAACTGGACCCTGCCCTGGCAGACGTCACGCCCGGCGCCTATGTGTTGGACCGCAACCATGCCTTCCTGACCTTCACCATCGGCCACTCCACGGGCATTTCCGACTATAAAGTGGATTTCGCGGATTTTGACGCCGAACTGGACTTCGACCCAGCCGACCCCACAGCGTCATCCATCAGCGTGACGATCAATCCCGCTGAGCTCATGGTGAATTTCCCTGGCGACTACAAGGCCAGCCATGCCGATTCCGAATTCGACACATGGCAGGAAGACCTGGCCTATTCCGACCGCTTCCTGAATGCCGACGAATTCCCGGAAATCACCTTCACTTCGACCGCAATTGAGGTGACCGGTGCAAACACCGGCATGATCACTGGCGATCTCACCTTCCTTGGTCAGACCAAACCGGTGACGATGGATGTCACTTTCAATGGTGTCGCCGTACCGCCATGGGCGCCAGACTCCAGCATTGTCGGCTTCAATGCCACCACCACCATTACCCGTTCGGAATGGGGTATGGGCGCGGCCATGGGCTGGCTCACTGACGAGGTCGTCGTGGAGTTTTCCGGCGAATTCGCTCAAGCTGGTTAATGACCCTCGCCCGGCCTTTTGAAAGGCCGGGCGAAACACTTTCCCTGCAATGCTGTTAGGTTGCCCCATGACACTGTCTGCCTCAGATCAATCGGCTTCGGCCCCGCAGACACGCGATAACCGCTATACTGGCGTCGCCATAGCCCTGCACTGGGCGATCGCGCTGGCGATTTTTGGCCTGATCGGAGTCGGCTGGTATATGGGCGACCTGCCGAATGATCATCCTGGCAAGGAGAGTCTTTACCAACTGCACAAATCGGTCGGCATCACAGTCTTTCTGCTGACTCTTGCGCGGATTGTCTGGCGTCTCCTCAATCCGCCGCCAGCCGATGCCGAAGGCTTGACCGGCTGGGAGCGCGCGCTCAGCCATGGCGTGCATATCGCCTTCTATGTGCTGATGCTGGCCATGCCGCTTTCCGGCTGGCTCTATGTCTCAACAGCCTATGATTTTGATATTCCGACTGTGCTGTACGGCATCGTCAGCTGGCCGGACATCCCGTTTGTCTCGGGACTGGCGAATGAGGCCGGGCATGGCGCGGTGGAATTTGTCCATTCCAAGCTGGCCTGGGTCGCCATCGGCCTGGTCGTTTTGCATCTGGCCGGCGCGGTGAAACATGAGATTGATGGCGAAGAAGGCGTATTGAAACGGATGATACCTGGACTTTTCGGAAAAACAGGCGGGCCACACGCGCCCTCACGCGGCGCGCTGAGCGCTTTTGGCGGGGCCTTTGCGGTGTTCCTGGTCGTGGCCGGCATCCCCGCGCTTGCTCAGGGCGGCGGGCCCAAAGCCGATCTCACCTCACCTGAAACATTCGCCGGCGCAAACTGGCTTGTGAATGAGAGCGCGGAGAACAGTCTCGCCTTCTCAGGTCTTTATGAATCGGCGCCCTATGCGGGCGAGTTTGCGCGCTGGTCGGCCCAGATCGCCTTTGATCCGGAGAATCTCGACACCAGCCGGGTCGATGTCACCGTGGATCTCACCACCGCCGAAACCGGCAAGAAGCTCTATACCGACAGCCTGAAAGGCGCCGAATGGCTTGATCCCGGCAGCAATCCCACCGCCACGGTTGTGTTGGACAACTTCGCTCCAGCCGAGGCCGACACCGGCTGGGGCACGGCTTATACCGCCAACGCGGCATTGACCCTGAAAGGCGCCACGGTGACCACACCCTTCCAGTTCCAGTTGGAGATTGATGGCGATACAGCGCGCATGGAGGGCTCCACCACGCTCTCGCGCGCTGCACTGGATGTAGGCATGCAAAGCGATCCCGGCGCGGACTGGATCGCCGATGACGTCACTGTGACGGTCAAGCTGACGGCAACGCGCAACAGCGATTGACAGGGCCGCGCGGCCATGGGCATCGCTGTTGCCATGGCCATACAAATCGCCAAAGCCACCCCCCAGGCCATCCTGGAGGCTGCCGAACTGATCAAGCGCGGCGGGCTTGTGGCCGTGCCCACAGAGACCGTGTACGGAATCGCCGCCGACGCGGCCAATCCTGAAGCCGTCGCCAGGCTCTACCAGGTCAAGGGCCGGCCGCGCTTCAATCCTCTGATCGCGCATGTCAACGGCCTTGCCATGGCGGAGCGCGAAGGCGTGCTCAATGGCCTGGCAGCGAAATGTGCCCAGGAATACTGGCCGGGCCCGCTGACCCTGGTCGTGCCGGTGCGCGCGGGCGGAAAGACCTGCGAGCTTGGCCGCGCCGGACTGCCTTCAATCGCCCTGCGCCATCCCGGTCACAGCGTAGCCCATGATCTTGTCACCGCGCTGGGCCGGCCAGTGGTCGCGCCCTCGGCCAACCGGTCTGGCAGGATCAGCCCCGTGAGCGCGCAGGATGTCGCCGAAGAACTCGGTCACAGTATTGATCTCATCCTGGATGGGGGGCGCTCACCCCTGGGTATGGAATCCACCATTCTCGGCTTTCTTGGGGATCGCCCGCAATTGCTTCGCCCTGGCGGATTGGAGCGCGGCCGGATCGAGCATTTTCTGCAAATGCCCCTGGCGGCTCCAGTGGCGACCGGGGACAAGCCTACCGCGCCGGGTCAACTGTCGCGTCACTACTCGCCCAATGCACGCCTACGCCTGAATGTCATAGAGCCAGAGCCTGGCGAGGTCTTTATCGGATTCGGCGATATCAAGGGCGATTGCTCGCTCTCACCCAAAGGCGATCTTCGCCAGGCTGCCGCCAGTCTCTATCCCCTGCTGCGCCATCTCGACCGCACACATGATCGTATCGCAATTTGCCCAATTCCCCAGCATGGGCTAGGCGAGGCGATCAATGACCGCCTGCGCCGGGCCGCACATAGGGATTAAATAGAGGGTAGCCCCAAGACACCGGGCATCAGGCTGGCAAATATCGCCATGTATTATCCAATCGCCTGAAAATCGTTTCACGTTTCACTGGCTACCTGAAATAGACACAGTGCCTGTCACACAAGTGTCAGCATGTGCGCCTACAGCATTTGGGAGAGACCGGGGCCAGACATGCTAGAGACCTTCAGCCAGATTCCCATGGCCTGGCTTGCCTTTGCGGCCTTGGCTGCAGCTGGCTGCGCCGCGTTTCTGGCGGGGCGGACGATTGCCATGGGCATTGCGCGCACGAGTGAGGCGCAACTTAACTCCCAACCCAATTATCATGGCTACTACGTCGCCATGTGGACCGTTACCCCCGCTGCGCTCCTGCTGCTCGGGCATGCTCTTTTTGGCTCGGGCCTCACGCGCAGCCTGTTGATGGCAGAGTTGCCGGACGGTTTTGCCAGTTTCGACAGGTTGCAGCTTGCGCAATATCTCGACCGGGTATCGGAAGCCGCCACGCTCGACCGCTCCGTCTGGGCTGGAGAGCCGCTTTTTGCAGCTGTGACCGAACGCTACATGATCCTGAAAGGCGGGCTGAAACTGGGCACCTTCCTGCTTGCGATCCTTGCCGGCTTGGCGGGCCTGGCTTTCGCCACCCGCCGGTTGCAGGCCAGTTTTCGCGCACGCCATGAGGTCGAGCGCGGCATCCAGCTTGCCCTGTTTGCCTGCGCCGCCATCGCAGTGGCCACAACAGCAGGCATCGTGGTGTCACTGCTATTTGAATCGATCCGCTTCTTTTCGCAGGTGCCCCTGTTCGACTTTCTCTTCGGCTTGCACTGGAATGCCCAGACCGAGGAGCATTTCGGCGCCATCCCGCTGTTTTTCGGTACTTTCATCATCTCCCTGATCGCCATGTGTGTGGCTGTGCCGGTGGGACTCTACGCAGCGATCTATCTGTCTGAATATGCCGGCGCCCGCGCGCGCGCCTGGATCAAGCCGATGCTGGAGATCCTCGCCGGGATCCCGACCGTGGTCTATGGCTTTTTCGCCCTCCTGGTGATCGCGCCGGCCGTACGCACCAGCGCGGTCTGGCTGAACGGGCTGCCCTTCATTCCCGATGAGTTCTTCGCCGCCTCCTCAACCAACGCCCTGGCGGCTGGCCTGGTGATGGGCGTCATGATCATTCCCTTCGTCTCTTCCCTCTCCGATGATGTCATCAATGCCGTGCCGCAATCCTTGCGCGACGGCGCCTTTGCGATGGGCGCAACGCGTTCAGAGACTGTGAAGCAGGTCGTCATGCCGGCGGCTCTGCCCGGCGTGATCGCATCGGTTCTGCTTGCGGTTTCACGCGCCATTGGCGAGACGATGATCGTGGTGATGGCCGCTGGCCTGCGCCCGCAAATCACCGCCGACCCGACAGCAGAAATCACCACCATCACCGTTCAGATCGTCGCGCTTTTGACCGGCGACAGCGAGTTTGACAGTCCCAAGACCCTGTCGGCATTCGCACTGGGCTTTGTCCTTTTCGCCCTGACACTGGTGTTCAACCTGGTGGCGCTGCGTGTGGTGCAGAAATACCGGGAGAAATATGACTAAGTTGATCTCCTCTCCCGGCCCGTCCAGGTTTGACGATCCCGAGGCCCTTTCACGCCTGAAAAAGCGTCATGCGGCTGAGCGGCGCTTCCGGCTGTATGGCCAGCTCGCGATCAGCTTCGCCATCCTCTTTCTCGGGCTGCTGATTGTTTCCATTGGCAGCCAGGCTGTCTCGGCTTTTTCCCACCACCAGGTGACATTCCACTTGCCCTTGAATGAAGAGACTGTCGCTCCAAACGGCCCTGGCGATCCAGAGGCTGTGGAAGAGAACATTTCCGGTTTCTACCAGCTTGTGCGCGAAGATCTGGCCCGAACTTTCCCGGAAGCAGGCGAAACACCAGCGCGCACGCGCGAAGTGAACGCACTAGTCACCCGCCTCGCCGTCATTCCCATGGCGCGCGAGACTTCCGAGCATCTCGACTGGCTTGGCGAAACACGCCGGTATCGTACCGCCCTGTCGGATGATCTGGACCTTTACCTGAAGGGCGCGGTGGCAGACGAAATCGAGATCAGCCTGGCCGAGATCCTGCGCGCCGAGCAGATCCGGGCCGAAGACAGCGATGCGCCACCTCGCATACGCCTGACCTCTGCGGATGAATTCGCTTCACTCCGAGACGCGTTGGCACGCGCGTCGGCCTTGACCGCTGATCGGGGCGAAGCGGGCGGTTTCAGCGTGCTGGTGCAGAATGGCGCGAATCTGGTGCGTCTGCTGCCACCTTATGACAGCCAACCGCTGCTCTTTGAGCCGATGACCGGAACACCTGCCAATCTGGCCGGGGGCAAGCCCGAGGCCCGCATCATCCTTCTGCCAGAAAGTGCGCGCAATGTGACCGACCGCCAGATCGCCTGGACCCTGGCGCTGCAAGAGCAAGGGCGCATCCGCAGCAGCCTTAATTGGGCACTCCTGACAAATTCCGATTCCACCTATCCGGAAATTGCCGGTGTGCTGGCCGCGATTGTCGGCTCGCTTTTCACCATGTTTGTGACCGCGGCAATCGCCATTCCGATCGGGATATGCGCCGCACTCTATCTCGAGGAATATGCCCCCAAGAACCGGGTGACGGACCTGATCGAGGTAAACATCAACAATCTTGCGGCCGTGCCCTCCATCGTATTCGGCCTTTTGGGCGCTGCCGTATTCCTGAATTTCCTGGCCCTGCCACGCTCTGCCCCGCTGGTTGGCGGCCTGGTGCTGGGTCTTCTGACTCTGCCAACCGTGATCATCGCCGCACGCGCAGCCTTGCGTACAGTGCCGCCCTCGATCCGCGCGGCCGCCCTGGGGCTTGGTGCCTCAAAGACCCAGACCGTGTTCCACCACGTCCTGCCGCTGGCCGCCCCCGGCATCCTGACTGGCGCGATCATCGGCATGGCCCGCGCGCTGGGCGAGACCGCGCCGCTGCTCCTGATCGGCATGGTCGCCTTTGTGGCCGAAGTTCCAGGTGGCCCGACCGACGAGGCCACGGCCTTGCCTGTACTGATCTACAAATGGTCAACTGGCGCGGAACGCGCCTGGGAACCGAACACAGCTGCCGCCATCCTGGTCCTTCTGACCTTCATGGTGGTGATGAATGCAGTGGCCGTCTTCCTAAGACGGCGGTTTGAGCGGAGATGGTAATCATGCCTGATACAAGCAGTCATTCAGCCACGACAGCTTCCATTGCCACCGCCACCAAGGTGGACTGCCGGAACATCAATGTCTTCTATGGCGACAAGCAGGCCATCTTCGATATTTCCATGGCCATACCCGGCCGTTCGGTGACCTCCTTTATCGGCCCCTCGGGCTGCGGCAAGTCTACCTTCCTGCGCTGCATCAACCGGATGAACGACACGATCGAAAATGCCCGGGTGGAAGGTCAGGTGATCATTGAAGGCGAGAACGTGAACACCGATGCGGTCGATCCGGTGCTATTGCGCTCGCGGGTCGGTATGGTGTTCCAGAAGCCCAATCCCTTCCCGAAATCGATCTACGACAATGTTGCCTATGGCCCACGCATTCATGGCCTGGCCCGCACACGCGAGGATATGGACGCAGTCGTCCAGAACAGCCTGACCCGTGCCGGCCTGTGGGAAGAAGTCAAGGATCGCCTGGGTGAGCCGGGCACGGGACTTTCCGGCGGCCAGCAGCAGCGCCTGTGCATCGCCCGCGCCATCGCGGTCAGCCCGGAGATCATCCTGATGGACGAACCCTGCTCGGCGCTGGACCCGATCGCTACAGCCAAGATTGAAGAACTCATCGACGAGCTGCGCGAGCGGTTCTGCATCGTCATCGTCACGCATTCCATGCAACAGGCCGCGCGGGTTTCCCAGCGCACCGCGTTTTTCCATCTCGGCAAGCTGGTCGAGTTTGGCGACACAGAGCAGGTTTTCACCAACCCCACCGATGATCGTACCCAGGATTATATCACCGGCCGCTTCGGCTAATTGCAGCTTTGAGAACTCCGGTATCGCGCCTAGATAGAAAAGCATGACCAGTCACATCGTTTCCGCCTTTTCAGAAGAGCTTGAAACCCTTTCAGCCGACATATTGCGGATGGGCGGGGTGGCCGAGACCATGATCAATGATGCGTGCCGCGCCCTGGTGGCGGGCAATGCGATCCTGGCTGAGGAAACCGCCCTGCGTGATGATGAAGTCGACGAGATGGAAGCCGATGTCGAGCGCCGGATCATGCGCCTGCTCGCTCTGCGTCAGCCCATGGCAAGCGATCTGCGCGCAGTCGTCTCGGCCCTGAAAGTGTCCTCCGAACTGGAGCGCATCGGCGACTTGTCGAAAAATATCGCCAAACGGGTCGCGCCGCTGGACGGAACGGATGTGCGCGGCGTGCTGATGAGCATGGAGCGCATGGGCCGCGGGGTTAGCCACCAGCTCCATCTGGTGCTTGATTCCTACTCTGACGCGGATGCGCAACTCGCGTTAAAGGTGTGGAGCGGGGATGAGGAGATCGACCAGCACTACAACTCCCTCTTCCGCGAGGTTCTGACCTATATGATGCAGGATCCGCGCATGATCGGCGCCGGCGCGCATCTCATGTTCATCGCCAAGAATCTGGAACGCATAGGTGATCACTGTACAAACATTGCCGAGATCGTGCATTTTCAGGTAACAGGCACTTATCTAACCTCCAGTGCGCGGCCGAAAGCCCCTTTGCTGGAAGGCTAGCCAGACCATTCAGCCCGGGGCAGTCGAATGAAACCCTATGTTCTGATCGCCGAAGATGATGAAGGCGTTGTCGAACTCCTGAAGTCCAATCTTCAGTATGAAGATTATGAGGCCGGCATCGCCATGGATGGCGAGGAAGCCCTGATGATGATTGAGGAGCGCGCGCCCGATCTCCTGCTGCTCGACTGGATGTTGCCCAAAGTACCCGGGATCGAGGTCTGCCGCCGCCTGCGCGCGCGCACTGATACCGCCAATATGCCGATCATCATGCTGACGGCGAGGGCGGAAGAAACCGACCGGATCCGCGGTCTGGACACCGGCGCGGATGATTATGTCACCAAGCCCTTTTCCGTCACTGAGCTTATGGCCCGTGTGCGCGCGGTGATGCGCCGTATTCGCCCAGGCCTGATGGAAGACCGGATCACGCTGGGCGATATCACCATCGACCGCACCGGGCACATCGTCGAGCGCGGTGGCCAGCATATCCATCTCGGGCCCACCGAGTTTCGCTTGCTCGATTACTTCATGCAGCATCCTGGCCGCGTCTTCTCGCGCGAGCAGCTTCTCGACAGTGTCTGGGGCTCGGATGTTTATGTCGAGGCACGCACCGTGGATGTCCATGTCGGCCGCCTGCGCAAGGCTCTGAAACAGGCTGGCGGCGAGGATCCGATCCGCACGGTGCGCTCGGCCGGTTACGCCCTGAAGACGGGTTAGTCCGTCCCGGCGCGCTTGATACTTTCATCCGTGGTGATGAAACGCGGGCCGGGGCCGTTCTCTCCAGCCGCATCGTCTGGATTATAGAGCGCACAAACCTCCATTGAGAGACAACCACAGCCGATACAGCCATCCAGCTTGTTTCGAAGCCGCGTGAGCATGGCGATACGGTCTTCCAGCCCGGCCCGCATTTTCTGGCTGAGCTGCTCCCAATCCCGTTTGGTCGGTGTGCGCCCTTCCGGCAGACCCGACAGCGCGGCGCCGATTTCCTCGATCGTCAGTCCCATCCTCTGCGCAATCATCACAAAGGAAAGCCTGCGAATATCTGAACGCTCGAACCGGCGCTGGCCCCCGGCGTTGCGATCAGGATGCACCAAACCGCGCGCTTCATAAAAGCGGATTGCGGAAACTGACAGCCCCGTACGCACCGCCAGATCACCTATGGAAAGCCCTCGTTTCGCCACCTTCAGAAGACTCCCCACAAAATAGCTTGACCTCAACTTAAGTTTAGGAATTAGACCAGATATCGCACCCGGGCAAGAGGCCGGGAACCGCCATGAAAACACTGGAGAAATGCGATGTCTGAAGCCCTGTTTGAACATGTGAACATGACTGTGACCGACCCCGACAAGACCGCCAGCATGCTGAGCACTCTGTTCGGCTGGCATGTGCGCTGGAGTGGCGCGTCCAAGGGCGCCGGATACACGGTGCATGTCGGCACCGACACGCTGTATGTCGCGCTCTACCGCCCTTCACCTGAAACTGGCGTGGAGAAACCGGAGGAAGATGGTTCTTATTCTCGCGCCGGGGCGGTGAACCATCTCGGCATTCTGGTCGATGATCTGGAGGAAGCCGAGGCCCGCGTGCTCGAACTGGGCATCAAGACCCACAGCCACCAGACCTATGATCCCGGCAGCCGGTTCTATTTCCATGACGAGGACGGCATCGAATATGAGGTGGTGAGCTACGCCTGAGCGAACTCTAACCTGCGATCCGGAAGACACCGGTCAGGGTCATCACAACGCGCTCGCCCTGTGCCGCGCGCCCGCTGGCAAAAACCAGCGTGCGCGTGCGCCGGTCGATGGCGGTGGCGAAAACCAGCGGGGTTTCAGGCTCGATTGGTGCAGTCATATCCTGGGTCAGCGAGACGGGCTCGACAGCGCGCTCCGCATCCCTGGTCGCGGCGCAACGGACAATATGAGCCAAAACCGCGCCGAACGCTTCCACGCCCAGGCCCTCGGTTTCGGCAAGACGCGGCTCGGCCTCCTCAGTCCAATCTATGCGGGAAAACGGCAGCACACTGTCGGGAATATCGCTCATGCCGCAGGCTCTATGAGCAAAGCCCCCTCAGAGCAAGCGAGCCCCCGCGTCAAGGGTTCAGACGGCTTTGCTGCCAGACTGCCCGGGCCTCATCCCAGTCATAGCGGCGCCGGTCATGCAGGCGGAAAGCCTGAGATTGCCAGAACTCATATTGAGTCGGCATCAGACAATATCCGCCCCAATAGGGCGGGCGTGGGACATGACTGTCATCCTTGTAAAGGTCTGTGAACAAAGCCACGCGCGCCTCAAGCGCTTCACGGCTTTTCAGCTCGCGCGACTGATCGCTGGCCCAGGCCCCGATCTGACTCTCGCGTGCGCGCTCAGCGAAATAGGCATCGGCTGCTGCCTCCGAAACCGGCGCAATCCTGCCACGCACACGCACCTGGCGTTCCTGGCTTTTCCAGTGGAAGACCAGCGCGGCGACGCCATTGGCGGCAAGCTGGTTGGCCTT
>JALEGE010000007.1 GCA_022760335.1 Hyphomonadaceae bacterium | reverse complement strand
GGTGGCGGTGACAATAATGTCGGCCTCCAGATATTCGCCTGACTTGAGTTGGATTCCGCCCGCGTCGAAACGGTCGATATGATCGGTGACGACACTGGCGCGGCCCTCGCGCAGGGCCTCGAACAGATCCGAATTGGGCACCAGGCAAAGCCGCTGGTCCCAGGGATTATAAGTCGGGGTGAAATGGGTCTCGATATCGAAGTCCGGCCCCAGTTCCTCGCGCAGCATGCCGAGAAGCCTTTCCTTCACCTTCTGGGGGTTCTTGCGTGACTGATTGTAGAAGAATTCCTGCATGGCGACATTCTTCATGCGCGTCACACGATACGCCCAGCTATCGGGCAAAACCTTGCGCAGAGAGTTGGCGACGGCATCCCTGTCAGGGCGAGAAACCACATAGGTTGGTGAGCGCTGAAGCATGGTGACATGGCCCGCCGTCTTCGACATGGCTGGCACCAATGTCATCGCCGTGGCGCCCGAGCCGATGATCACAACCTTCTTTCCGGTATAGTCGAGATCCTCTGGCCAGAATTGCGGGTGTACGACATTGCCCTTGAAGCTCTCGCGCCCCTCAAAGACAGGCGTATGGCCCTGACGATAGCTGTAATAGCCCGCGCACATCATCAGAAAGCTGCAGGTCATGCGCACGGCTTCCCCGGTTTCGGTCTGCTCGGCCTCAATTTGCCATGCCGCCGCCGCGCTGTTCCAGTCAGCCTTTATGAGACGGTGATGAAAGCGGATATGCTGGCGAATACCATGCTCGTCGGCCGTCTCATTCACGTATTCGCGGATCGAGGGGCCGTCAGCGATGGATTTTGCCGCCGTCCAGGGTTTGAAATTATAGCCCAGCGTATGCATGTCGCTGTCAGAGCGGATGCCGGGATAGCGGAATATATCCCAGGTGCCGCCAACCGCGCCGCGTGTTTCCAGAATCGCATAGGTCTTGCCAGGGCAGTCGCGCTGCAAGTGCACGGCTGCACCGATGCCAGATAAGCCAGCACCGATGATCAGAACATCGAAATGCGGTGTGTCTTGAGTCTGAGCCAAAGTGTCCTCCTGGAGCGCACGACATGCTGACGGCCGCGTCATTTTTGCAATCTACCTTTTTTTGCCTGCTGCGCCAATGCATGCCGCCACGTGACGGCAAGGCCATTGCCAGCCACAGTCGGCAGACTATGTTTGACGGGCACAAGCACCTTCGGGGAGGTCTTCCATGATCCGTAACATCGCCGCCAGCCTGGCACTGCCTGCGTTCACTCTCATCACGGGGTGCACCGGCGCGGCTGATCATCCGCCCGCCAGTGATACCCCAATCACGCCAACCGCGTTCCAGCCCAGCCTGACCCTGATTGCCGACGAGGTCGAGTTCCCTTGGGGCATGGCCGCGCTACCAGGTGGCGATATCCTGTTGACCGAGCGCGAAGGCCGTCTGCGCGTGCTGCGCGACGGTGCGCTTCTACCTGAAGCCGTGACGGGCCTGCCCGGTGACATCCTGATCGACCGCCAGGGGGGGCTTTTGGATGTCGAATTGCATCCCGCTTTCGATGACAACCGCCTTGTCTATCTGACATATGCCAAGGGTACGACCGACGACAACAACACCGCCGTCATTCGCGGCCGGCTAAGTGAAGACCTTGCTGCACTGGAAAATGTCGAAGAAATCTTCGCCTCGAACGTGCCTGGAAAGCAAGGCGGGATCCATTTCGGCTCGCGCCTGGCCTTCATGAATGATGGATCGCTGATCGTCACCCTGGGAGATGGTTATCGCTGGATGGATGAGGCGCAGAACACCGAAAACCATTTCGGCAAGATCCTGCGCATGAGCGAGACCGGCGAGCCACTTCCCGACAACCCCTTCTTCGACCAGGGCGGGCCAGCGCGCTATGTCTGGTCCTATGGGCATCGCAATGTGCAGGGCCTGGCATACGATTCCGCGCGCGATATTCTCTATGCCCATGAGCATGGTCCCAAAGGCGGCGATGAACTGAACATCATCGAGCCCGGGGTGAATTATGGCTGGCCGGAAATCACCTATGGCGTCAATTATGACGGCACCATCATCTCAACGGAAACTGAGGCCGAAGGCATGGCCCAGCCGGAAACCTGGTGGGTGCCCTCCATCGCGCCATCCGGTATGGTGCTGTACACTGGCGAGACATATCCCGGCTGGCAGGGCGACCTCATCATTGGCGCCATGCAGGGACCGGACGGACGGAAACTGGTGCGCATCGACCTGGACGAAAACGGCCAGGTACTTGGCCGCGAGGATCTCTTGAAGGAGATGCAGGAGGGCTTCCGCGAAGTCGCCGTTGGCGCAGACGGCAGCATCTATCTGGGCACCATAGACATCGACGGGAAGATCTACCGGTTGGATGTGGGAGAGTAGCTAGCGTTGGGTCGCTATGCCACCAAAGCGCTGCAGGCCCCAGGTCACGATCAGCCCGGCCACCGCCATTTCCAGCCAGGCGAGCGGCAATGCGGTGGCCAGCACACTCAGATCGGCAAGATTCATATTGTAAATGCCGATCCACAGGATGCCGAACACGCCAGCCCAGAACAGGGTGGCCGCGACAAGGGCTTGCTTCACGCCATAGCCAAAGCGCTCCAGCCAGAGCCAGACAAAGCCGGTTACGAAAATCAGAAGGATTGTGTCCCAGACACCCCAGACCAGGAACACGCCGAAATTCATGGGCGCAACCCCCTCAAGCTCCGGCAAGGCGCGTCGCATCGAGCCCATCACAAAGACAAAATAGCGGAAGACTTCTGAAACATTGATCCACACAGCGTTGATCGCCAGAGTGATGAGGAATGCACGCGTCGGGAAGGGCGAGGCTTTGCCCGTCATGAAGCGAGCCTTTCTTCGACCATGGAAACAAGACACGCGGCATGTGCACGAAGGGGCACGGCAGTATTGACCTGCCGAGAGTGCGCCCACAGCGCCTGCGA
Organism: Hyphomonadaceae bacterium; assembly: GCA_022760335.1. Classification (GTDB taxonomy): domain Bacteria; phylum Pseudomonadota; class Alphaproteobacteria; order Caulobacterales; family Hyphomonadaceae; genus UBA5336. The sequence goes on along the minus strand of JALEGE010000007.1, from coordinate 31,464 downwards.
ATTAATGGCAAGAAAGTCTGCTAGTTCGCTGATGGTTTCTGAGGAGCATCGGCCCTGTGCAGTGTAGGATAGTGCATTGGAAAAACCGGCACGCAGCCTCTCCAAGTGCGCCTCCACCCGCGCTTGCACCTCACTATCATGCGGCGAAAGTTCCGTCATGGAATTGGCGATCAGACAGCCCGGCCCTGGCAGACCATCTGCTTCTGCCGCGGCGATCTGATGTTCAAAATATGCGCGGACTTCAACCAGTCCCGCCTCCTCGGTCTCAACCTGAGCGAAAGCCGGGCTGACGACCTTGTGACAATACGCATCAAGGCAGGCAAGGAACAGACCCGACTTACCACCAAAGCTGGAGTAAAGCGCTGTGCGGTGTAAGCCGGTCACCCGCAGCAGATCTCGCATCGAGCTCGCAGTATACCCGTAGCGCCAGAACTGCTGGGTCGCAGCGTCAAGGGCCTCTTCAGCCTGAATAGAACGATCATTTTCCATAAGGCACAAAGACCAGAACGGTCGTTCTGTGTCAAGATGCTTAAACTGGAATCAAAACTTACCGGCGTGCCCGCAGGGCCGTGGCCAATGTTCCATCATCGAGATGATCCAACTCGCCCCCAACCGGCACGCCATGGGCCAGGCGCGTGACGGTGACACCAGCAGGCTCCAGCTGCTCGGCGATATAATGGGCCGTGGTCTGGCCATCCACGGTGGCATTGAGCGCCAGGATCACCTCGCTAAACGGCCCGCCCGTTACCCGGCTCACCAATTTCGCGATGGAAAGATCCTCCGGCCCGACGCCATCGAGCGCCGAGAGCACCCCGCCCAGCACATGATAGCGTCCGCGAAACGCTCCAGCCCGCTCCAGCGCCCAGAGGTCGGGCACATCCTCGACCACGCAGAGCGTCGTCTCGTCCCGGTTCGGCGCCGCGCACACCGCGCAGGGCTGCACCGTGTCGAAATTCCCGCACGTATTGCACTGGGTGATCTTGGCCGCCGCCTCGCCCAGCGCCTCGGCCAGTGGCACCAATAGCCCATCTTTGCGTTTGAGCAGATGCAGCGCCACGCGCCGCGCCGACCGCGGCCCGAGCCCCGGCAGTTTGGCGATCAACTCGATCATGCGAAGAATTTCCGGGCCGGCGACTCGTTCTGTCATGGCGGGAAATGTCGCGCGCTGGCGCCGGAATGCAAGCCTCCACTACGCCTCAGCCGGGCCGATCCTGTAAAATTCGCCCTGGCTCCACACGCCCATCATGCCCGGATCTTCAGGATCCGGCTCGACCATACCTGCCAGTTCATAGAATACAGGCCGCGTCAGTTTCGCTTCCAGCGCCCCACGGATCAACACATAAGGCGCGGGCTCCTGCGTTTCGGAATCGGTCTCAACACGCAAGGGATGGCCCGGCCCCGCCAGGGCGGTGTCACCCAGATTGGTGGTGAAGAGCAGCGCCGGAACGCCGTCATCATCAACCCGGTCAACACGCACAGCCAGAAAAGGCGCGTCCTCGACCCGCACAATCACTTTTTCATACGGCGTTACGAGATAGGTCTCGCCATCCTCATCCTTGCGCAGAATGGTGGAAAACAGCCGCACCAGTTTTTCCCGCCCGATGCGCGTGCCGTCATGCCACCAGCTGCCATCGGCGCGGATTTCCATGCCGATATCGCCGCAATGCTCCGGATGCCACAGATGCACAGGCGGCAATTTCCGCCCCTCTGCAGCATCCGGGACGATTTCGCGCAGCACCTGCTCCAGGCTCGGAATGATATTGCCACTGGAATTCACACGCATCTCCGCCATAGTTTTGCTTTGAATCTTGCTCTAGCCTTATCAAGATCATAGCCCGATGCGGACCCGAGCACACCCGGCAGAGCCGCGCAGACGAAAAAGGACGCCACGCCGCACATGACCGACCAGAGCCCTGAAATCGTTGCTGAAGCCGAAGCCGCCGTTGAGGCGCTGGCAAATGTGCGGTCCGAAATCGGCAAGGCCGTGTTCGGCCAGGACCGGGTTGTGGAGCTGGCCCTGTGCGCTGTTCTCGCCGGCGGGCACGCCCTGCTCATCGGCGCGCCGGGCCTGGCCAAGACGCGGCTTGTCACCGCCATGTCCACCGCGCTGGGCCTGGATGGCGCGCGTATCCAGTTTACCCCGGACCTGATGCCGTCCGATATTCTCGGCTCCGAAGTGCTGGATGAAAGCGCCAGTGGCGAGCGCAGCTTCCGCTTCCTGCGCGGGCCGATCTTCACCCAGCTTCTGATGGCCGACGAGATCAACCGCGCCAGCCCGCGCACCCAATCTGCCCTGCTCCAGGCCATGCAGGAACGGTTCGTCACCGTGGCCGGCGTGCGCCATGATCTGCCCGCGCCCTTCCATGTGCTGGCAACGCAAAACCCGATCGAGCAGGAAGGCACCTATCCCCTGCCCGAGGCCCAACTGGACCGGTTCCTGCTCAAGATCGACGTGACCTATCCGGACCTGGATGTGGAACGCCAGATCCTCGTATCGACCACCGGCGGGGAGGAAGAAAAGGTCGAAGCGGCGCTCGATGCCCAGAAGCTGATCGGCCTGCAGGCCCTGGTGCGCAAGATGCCCGTGGGCGAGAAGATCCTGGATGTGATCCTGAATCTGGTGCGCGAGGCCCGGCCCGAGCAAACCTCTGACGACCGCGTGAAATCCCTCGTCGACTGGGGTCCCAGCCCCCGCGCTGGCCAGGCCCTGATGCTGGCCGCCCGCGCCCGCGCCCTGCTGCGCGGACGCCTGGCGCCGAGCCTGGAAGATGTCGAGGCGCTGGCCGAACCCGCCCTCGGCCACCGCATGGCGATGCGCTATGATCCCACCGGCACGGCGCCCACGCTGACGGCCCTGATCAACGATCTCGCGCGGAAGGCGGCCTAGTGGAGTTTGCGCGCCCTCTCTCTCGCACGGCCGCTCTGGCCGGGGTCTTGCTTGCCAGTCTTTCGATAGGCGCACCGGCTCTTGCGCAGGAGCCGGCGGTCGGTGTGCCCTATGACCCCGATTGCACGGTGGAATGGCGCGTGACGAACCAGATGATGGGCCTGTGGATGAGAGCCATATCCGCGCGCAATTGCGAGCTGGCCGGCCAGCCGCCGCAGTCGGGCCTCTGCTCCGGCCCGCTGAACCCGAAAATCGCCGAAATCGGCGCCTATCAGCAACAGCTGCAAGCGGTCATGCCCGAAGGCGCCGGCCATCATCACGAGGATTTCGACACCTATGTCCGCGAGGCCGACCTGCTGGGCGAGATGCAGGCCGATGCGGTGTTCAATGAAAGACTGAATATCGAAATGCAGGCCCAGACCCCGCCGCCTGTCCTGATGCAGCATTATCAGGAAAATTGCCCGCAGGAGGCGCCGGAGGAATGACCAAGTCTCTGTCCTTTCGGTTCTGGATTGCGGCAGCGAGCCTGTTGTGGTTCGCCATGCCCGCTTTTGCCGATCTGCAAGGTGAGACTCCAAATTCCCACAGCGACCTCCACGTTATGCAAGTCGGTGAGAAGACCCAGGCTCAATACGAAGATCCGTTTCTGACGCCTGCGAACCTTCAGCCGCTTGAACAGATTCTATCCGAGGGGCAGCAAAGTGAATTGCGCTGTCTCGCAGGACACTGGAGCAAGCTTGAAATAAACTACAGCTACAGCCTGTCAGATCCAAGTCTGATCATTGCTGGAAAATCAGCTCAAGAAATTGCAGCGGAGTTGTCAGAATTTGAAAATCGCATGTCCGAGGAATATCCCTGCGAACCGCCATTTTCTGAGCACCAATACCTTTCAATAGTTCGCCTCCAAAACCTCAATAGATACATTGATTTGGCCAACGCAGGCGCGTCAATGGAAGAGCTGGATATCCTGTATCAGGGGCTCACAACCGCATGCGAGGTTCCCGAATGACCGATCTCGCCGCCCTGCGTTCCGAGGCTGAGATCATTGCCTCCTCGCTGCCGCCGCTGACCTTCAAGTCAACCGCGTCCGAGGCCCCGCATGTGGGCTCGGCGGGGCGGCGCAAGGCGGGCACGGGCGAGCATTTCTGGCAGTATCGCCGCTATGCCAAGGAAGACGATGCTCACCGTGTCGACTGGCGGCGTTCTGCACAAGGCGACGATCTCTATGTCCGCGAGACCGAGCTGGAAACCGCGCGCACGGCGCTGTTCTGGTGTGATCCGCATCAGGGCTTTGACTGGCGCGGCGGCGAGGGCCGACGCACAAAGGCCGATGAAGCGCGCGTCCTGATGTTGGCACTCGGGATCCTGCTCTCGCGCGAAGGCGACAGGATCGGCGTGCTCGGCTCTGGCCGCACACCCGGCTTCGGCAAGCGCGCGATTGACCGCCTGCTGGAAGATCTCGCGACAGACCAGTCCGGTGACTTCCCGCCCCCGCCGCGCGCCTCTGCCTTTGCTGTGGTGGCCAGCGATTTCTATGATCCAGCCGAGACCTGGGAGAAGCGCCTCGCGCCGTTGGCCGAGACATGCCGTGAAGGCGTGTTGCTCGCCATCGCAGACCCGGTGGAAGTTGAGTTTCCCTTCCAGGGCAGGGTACGCCTGCGCCGACCCGGCGAGGCCATCGCCCGGATTTTCGGCCGCGCCCAATCAATCCGCGAGGCCTATCGCGAGAAGTTCAAGGCCAATCGCGAAGCCCTCGACGGCCTCGCAAAACGCCTCGGCTGGCGGCTGGTGGAGCATGAGACCTCTGCTGTGTCGCTTGCTGGAGCCGCCGCGCTGAAAAAGGCGCTGGAAAGCTTCGGAGGCAAAGCTTGAGCCTTCTTGCCCAGGTGACAAGCCCGCTTAGCCTTGGCCCGGTGGTGTTCGGCGCGCCATTGGCGCTGGCCGCGCTGATCGCATTGCCTGTGATCTGGTTCGTGCTGCGCGCGACCCCGCCGGCCCCGCGCAACCAGGACCTGCCAAGCCTGCGCCTGCTGGACGATCTGAAGCCGCGCGAGGAAACGCCAGACCGCACGCCCTGGTGGGTGTTGCTGCTGCGCCTGCTGGCGGCGGCGGCTGCGATCATTGGCCTGGCACAGCCGGTCTATGGGCCGGCCGGGCCGCCAGAAACCCAGCCATCCGGACCGCTTCTGGTGGTCGTCGATGATGGCTGGGCCGCCGCACCACGCTGGAGCGACATACTCGCCGCCGCAGAGGCTGCCGTGGACGCGTCAGGCCGTGACAGAGCTGTGCATCTGCTGCTGACCGCGCCACGTGCGCGCCCACTGACCGACCCTGCCCGCAGGCGCTCTCAGCAAGAAGCAGAACGCGCGCTCGATACGCTTGAGCCAGCCAGCTGGGCGACCGACCGGGCCGATGCACTGGAACGGCTGGAAGCCTCCGGGCTGCAGCCTTCGCGGATCTTCTATGCCAGCCACGGCCTCACCGATGGCACCGATGGCGCTTTTCTGGAAGGCCTCGCGGCGCTGGCTCCCCTGGATGTCTATGTCGCCCCGCCGCGTGCGACGCTGGCCATCACTTCGCTGAGTTCAGATGGTAGCGGTGTGAGTGTGACGCTGAGCCGGGTGAATCGCGAGGATCCGCTCGACGTCGCCGCCTCGGCCCACACCGTGGATGGCGCCGCGCTCGCCACCGCGCAAGCCAGTTTCGAGGCGGGCAGCACCGAGACCACCGCCCGGTTCGACCTGCCCGGCGGCGCGCTTTCGCGCGTCTCGCGCTTTTCCGTCGCCGGCATGCAGGGCGCGGGCACGACATGGCTATGGGACAGCGCCGACCGCACACGCCGGGTCGGCATCGTCTCCACCGGCGCGGCAGCCCAGCCGCTCTTGTCAGATATCCATTATGTTCGCCGCGCGCTGGAGCCCTTCGCAACGCTGCTGGAAGGTGATCTTGCCGATCTCATCCAGCAGCGCCCTGACGCGATTATCCTCACCGATGTCGGCACCGTGCCGGCGACCGAGATGGAGCCGCTGGTCGAATGGATCGAACAGGGCGGCGCGTTGATCCGCTTTGCCGGCCCGCGCCTTGCCGCTCAGGATGACGAGCTGTTGCCCGTGCCCCTGCGGCGCACCTCGCGGGCGCTTGGCGGCGCGCTCGCCTGGGACGATCCGCAGGCGCTGGCGCCCTTCTCCGACACCTCGCCCTTTGCCGGCCTGGCCGTGCCCGATGACGCACTGGTGCGCCAGCAGGTGCTGGCCCAACCGGCCGCAGACCTGCAGGCGCGCACATGGGCCCGGCTGCAGGATGGCTCGCCGATTGTCACCGCCAACGGGCGCGGGCGCGGCATGGTGGTCCTCTTTCACGTCACCGCCGGGCCGGACTGGTCGGACCTGCCTTTCTCGGCCACCTATGCCCAGATGCTGCGCCGGGCGATTGCCGCAGGGCGCGGCGAAGTCGCCGATGATGGCGAGGGCAGCTTCGTGCCCCAGCTGGTGCTCGACGGGTATGGCCGGCTGCAATCGCCGGGGAGCACGGCAGAGCCGCTCCAGGCCGCCGAGTTTGCCACGATCCAGCCCGGGCCGATCCATCCGCCGGGGTTTTATCGCGGACCCTCGGGCACACGTGCGATTAACGCCGCTGCCGGCGCGCGGCTTGCTCCCATTTCGGCCTGGCCTGCGGGCACGCGCCTGCTGGGCGATGCCGAAGCCCGGCGCCTGGACCTGACCGGTCTCTTGCTGACCGGCGCACTGATCCTGATTGCGCTCGACCTTCTGATCGCGCTGATCCTGTCTGGCCGCATGCCACGTCTGCCGCGCAAGGCCATGGCCGCACTGCCGCTTTTGCTCGCACTTGCCGTGGCGCTGCCCCATCCGGCAGAGGCGCAAATGTTATCGGCACGCGGCGAAGAGGCCCTCACCAAGGCCGAAGCCGCCGCGATCAATATGCGGCTCGGCTATATCCAGACCCCGGATGCAGAATTGAACCGGCGCACCGAAGCCGGACTTGTCGGCCTGTCACGCATTCTCTGGCTGCGCTCTTCAGTTGAGCCCGTGCGCCCGCACGCACTCGACCCCGAGCGTGACGCGCTGGAGCTTTATCCGCTGATCTACTATTCCGTGCCGGAAAATGCCGCACCGCTCAGCGAGCCAGCCATAGCTGCGCTGAACCGGTATATGCTGGGTGGTGGGGCACTGATGATCGACACGCGCAGCGGCAGCACGCCAGGCGACTCGCAGGGGCTGGAGTCTCTTTCCGGCCTGCTGACCGGGCTGGATGCACCGCCGCTTGCGCCGGTGCCGGATGAGCATGTCCTGACGCGCAGTTTCTATCTGATCAGCGACTTTCCCGGCCGCTATAGCCGCCGCCCACTCTGGATCGAGACAGCAGGCGAAGAAGGCAGGGTTTCCGGCGATGGCGTCTCGCGCCTCTTCATTGGCGATGCCGACTGGGTCGGCGCCTGGGCGATCGATGAGAATGCGCGTTCCATGTTCTCCGTCGATGGCGGGGATGACCAGCGCGAAATGGCTTACCGGTTCGGCGTCAATCTGGTGATGTATGTGCTGACGGGGAACTACAAGTCCGACCAGGTGCACATCCCGGCCCTGCTGGAACGCCTCGGCGAGGATGAAGAAGGCGGGGAAGATATCGATATCGACAGCCTCCCGACGCTCCAGGACGGGGGGCCGAACTGATGGAAACCGCCATCAATGTTACCCGTCTGGGATTGGACCCCTATCTCGGCTGGGGGGCCTTTTACGCCCTGTGCGCCGTCATGGCGCTGGTCTGGCTCACTTATCTGATCAATCGCGGGCAAGCCCCACTCTCGCGCCTGCTCGCCATTCTTCTGGGCCTCGCAGCGCTGTCGAACCCCTCCATTGTCGAGGAAGAGCGCGACCCCCTGCCCTCTGTTGCTGCCGTGATCCTCGACCGGTCTGAAAGCATGGCGTTCGGCACACGACAGGATGCGGCCGAAGCGGCCTATCAGGCGGTTACCGCACAGCTTGGCGCCGATCCCAGTCTGGAACTGCGCGTTCTGGAAAGCGACCCCAAGGCCGACGGAACCAATCTCTACACCGCTCTTCAGGGCATGATGGCCGATGTCTCGCGCGACCGGGTGGCCGGCGCAATCATGATCACTGACGGCCAGTTGCACGACCTGCCGGCCAATCCCGGCGAGGCAGGCGATCTCGGCCCGGTCCACGGCCTGATCGTTGGAAATCAGGATCGCGGTGACCGGCGGGTGGAAATCGTCGAGGGGCCAAGCTTTGGCATTGTCGGGGAAAACGCCGAATTCATCATACGCGCCGATGATCCCGATGGCGGTGAAATTCCGGTGGATGTCTCGGTGAATGGCGGGGAGACCCGCACCGTCTTCCTCATCGCCGGGCGCGATACGCCGCTGACATTAGAGATCGAGCGGCGCGGCGAGAACGTCATCGTGCTGGAAACCCCGCCAGGCCGCGAGGAACTGACGCTGGCCAATAACCGCACCGCAGCGAGCCTCTCAGGCGTGCGCGACCGGCTGCGCGTGCTGCTGATCACCGGCCGGCCCAACGCGGCAGGCCGGGTCTGGCGCGACCTTCTGAAATCCGATCCGCAGGTGGATCTGGTCCATTTCACCATTCTGCGCCCGCCGCTGAAAACCGATGTGACCCCGATCGAAGAGCTGGCGCTGATCAACTTCCCGACCGAGGAATTGTTCGAAGGCAAGCTGGGCGAGTTCAATCTGATCATCTTCGACCAGTATGAGCGGCGCGGCGTCATCACCCAGTCCTATCTGGCGAACATGGCGCGCTATGTGGAAGATGGCGGCGCGCTGATCATCATTGCCGGTGAGCCTTTTGCCAGCCCGGCCAGCCTGGCGCGCACGCCGCTAGCCGCTGTTCTTCCGGCTGTGCCCAATGGTGAGATTGATGTGGAACATTTCGTACCCGCCCTCACTGATGCTGGCCGGCGCCACACGGTGACGTCCCCGCTGGATGGCCAGAGCTGGGGTGGCTGGATGCGCGCCGTCGGGGCGCGGGCCGAGGTTGGCGATGTGCTTATGACCGGGCCAGATGGCGGACCGCTGTTGGTGCTCGACAGGGTCGGCGATGGCCGGGTGGGCCTGCTCCTGTCCGACCAGATCTGGCTGTGGGCGCGGGGTCATGAAGGCGGCGGGCCATTTTCCGAACTGATCCGCCGCATGGTGCACTGGATGATGAAGGAACCGGAACTGGAAGAACGCCAACTCTCCCTCATCGCCAGTGGCGATATCGCGACCATACGCCTGCGCACCCTGTCTGACAGCGCACCGGACCTGACGCTCGAAACCCCGGAAGGTGAGATCATCGCATTGAACTGGACCGCTCAGGCGCCTGGCCTGTTCGAGGCAAGCACGTCGATCGAACAGCTCGGCCTTTACCGCGCCGAGGCGGGCGGGCTTGAAGCGGTTGCCCTGAATGGCCCGGCCAATCCGAAGGAATATGCCGACCTGCAATCTTCCGACCGGGTCCTGGCCCCGATCGCGGAGGCAACACGCGGCGGGGTGTTCCGCATTGATGCCGATGGCGGCAGTCTGCCCGAGATACGTCGTGTGGGACGTAATGGAAGTGCGGCGGGCGGAAGCTGGCTCGGCCTGCGCGAGCGCGGCGCTTATGTGGTGCGCGCCTCCTCCTCCACGCCGCTCCTGCCCGGCATCGCGGCGGCTGCGGCCCTGATCATCTTCCTTCTGGTCGCCTGGCGCCGCGAGGGGCGTTAAGCCCCCATACAGGTCGCGAATAACACCTGTGCGGGCCATCGGTCTGTCAATCGCGCGCCCTCCAGCCATCTTCAGGGCAAGACAAAAGGAGGTCATCATGATTGATATCAGACGTTTTGAAGATCTTGGCCGGTTCCAGAATGACTGGCTGAACGCCCACTACCATTTTTCCTTTTCGCAGTTTCATGACCCCGCCCGCATGGGGCACGGCAAGCTGCGCGTATGGAATGACGACACGATCCAGCCCGATACCGGCTTTCCGCCACATGGGCACAAATCGATGGAAATCATCACCTATGTCCGCACCGGCGCGATCACGCACAGAGACTCCCTCGGTAATACCGGGCGCACAGCGGCTGGCGATGTGCAGGTGATGAGCGCCGGCCACGGTATTCAGCATGCCGAGTGGAATGCCGAACCCGACGCCACGACCCTGTTCCAGCTCTGGATCCTGCCACGCAGCCAGGGCGGCACGCCGCGCTGGGGAACAAAAAGCTTTCCGAAGGGAAAGCGCGCCGGCGATTGGGAAACCCTCGCCAGCGGGCTTGGCGATACCGACGCGCTGGAGATTGACCAGGATGCACGCGTTCTGGGCGCCACGGCGCTGCCTGGCACGCCGCTGAGCTATGAGATCCCGGCTGGACGGTATGGCTATATCGTTGCGGCCACTGGCGAAGGCACGCTGAATGGCGAGCGGTTTTCCGCTCGTGACGGCGCAGCGATTACCGGGCCTGCCCGGATCGAGATTGATGCGCGCGAAGGCATGGAACTGGTGCTGGTGGACACGGTTTAATCACATAGGTGCAGCCCATGCGGCAAAGCATCATTTTCATCTTGCCAAGCGAGTAAGACTAGGACCTATTCGCCCACATGTTGAAAAGCTCCCGCCGTATGGCCACCGCCCTCGCCCTGATCCTCTCTCCCTTGCTGCTGGGAGGCTGTCTGGCAGCCAGCATCGCCGGCAATGTCGTCGAAGGCGCTGTTAATGTGACAGGTGATGTCGCCGAAGGTGCGGTGAACACGGCCGGCGCGGTTGTCCCCGATGGCGATGACGAAAAGGATGAGGACGACTAGGGTCTCCTCGCGACCTCGTGATTTCAACGTGTTGACCAGACCCGCTAGATAGATCTGGTAATCATCGCGTATTTTCGCGCGACACTTGATTGGGAGGTTGCAGATGACCCGCTCCATTCTCGCCAGCCTGGCTTTGTTGGCCCTAGCCGCCCATGCCGAAGCGGCTACGATTTCCGTATCTTATTCTGAAGACTTTGCCGAAAAGCTCGCCGAAGATTATGGCGAGCGTGAAGGCCCGATCCTGACCGATGACATCATCGAGGACATAGAGCGGGCGCTGGATCGAGCGAATGTCGATGCCGAGCGAATTGAAGTGACAATCGAGGATGCGCGCCCCAACCGACCGACCATGCAGCAGGTTTCCGACCGCCCTGGGCTGGATTCATTCCGCTCCTTCGGAACTGGCGGCATGAAGTTGACCGGCAAGGTCTATCATCTCGATGGCGAGATGGTCTCGGATGTCGAATACCGGTATTTCGAGACTGATATCTCCCAGGTTCAGCATGTGAGCACATGGTGGGATGCCAATCGCGCGTCGCGCCGCTTTGCCAGCCGCGTGGTGGACGCCATCACCGGCGAATAGTTGCCCGCCTGTGGTTGCGGCTTGGCCTGCGGCGATTATGCTGCCCGCATGACGCAAGACGATCTTCGCCCGCTCGGCCCGCTTTGGCTTGCTTCCATCCTGGTGGGGTTTATGGCCCTTGGGGTGGGCTTGTGGATGGCTGGTGTGCCGTCACATATCGAGTGGCTGTTCGTTGCGCTTGCGGTCGCGGTCGGTGCTGCCGTGTTTGGCGGTGTCTTCTTTATTGGCACGAACCTTCTGGGCATCCATTTCGAAGCACGCGTCATGGATGAGACCCAGATCAAGGGCTCCAATGTCGAGCATGTCACTCATGTGGAGCGGCTGGAAGATGATGCAGCCAATCACTGGCTGGAGCGTTATGTCTTTGCGCGCAACCTGTTTGGCGGCTTGATCATTCCGCTGGCGATCCTTGGCGGTTTATTCCTCTTCGCCGGCTGAGGCCTTGGTCTTGCCAGGACGCACCATTTCCACTTTCAGCGTCGAGCCCGGCGTGATCAGCACATCCTCATGGCGAAGCGGAATATCGATGCCAGCTTCCTGGAACTTGTCCCAGACATTCAACATCACGGCTGAACCGACATTCGAAACGCCATTTTGCGGGTCATCAATCCAGAATCGCGCCTCGATTTCCACCGCTTCCTCGCCGAACTCCATAACGAGGCATTTGGGCGCTGGCTCGGCGAGCACGCGCGGGGTCATTTTTGCGCCCTCCACCACCAGGCCGCAGGCGAGCTTCAGATCCGTTTCATATTCCACGCGCAAGCGCCGCTTGATGCGCACCTTCTTGTCGGAATAGCTCCAGTTGATCACCCGGTCCGTGATCAACTGTTCGTTCGGGATAAGATGTTCCTTGCCGTCGCGCGTAATCACCGAGGCGTATCTCAGGCCGAGCGACTTCACGACGCCATAGGTCTCATCCACTTCAATCACATCATCGGGCTTGATGGAGCGGTCAGTGAGCAAAATCACGCCGGAGATGAAATTGGCCACGATCTGCTGCATGCCGAAGCCAAGGCCGACGCCGATCGCACCGCCCAGAACGGCCAGGCCCGAAAGTGGTATATTCAGCCCTGCCAGAGTGAGGATGGCGGCCGCAAAGAACAGCCCCACCTGAAGCGCATTGGTGAGCAGAATGCGCAGGCTCGGCTCGACCTTGGGCAACGTCTCAACTCGCGTCTTCAGACGCTTCGACAGCCAATTGGCCGCATAGAGGAAGATCCCCGCTGTCAGGATCGCTTGCAGAATAAAGGGCGGGTTGATCCGCCGCCCACCAAAGGGCGGGCCGATCGTGTAGCTCCAGGCCACCACATCATCGAGCACGCCAAAGGCATTCAGTCCGGCAATCGCGAGCGCAAGATAAAGCGCCGGCTTGCGCAGGCTTTCCGGCAGGAAGCGGCTGGCCAGCGTGATCAGGAAGAAGGCGACCGACAATGAGAAAGCGACGCGCACCAGCGTGGCATCCATACCAGAGCTGACCAGCACGGTCTGGACGATATAGAACAGGCCGAGTGTGATCGCCGGACGCACCAGCTTCGGGCCCACTTCGCCGATAATCGCCTGGACATTCTCCGGCAGGCGCGCAAGGCCAGCGCGCACCAGCCGGCGCAGAGGCGCGGCCAGGATCGCGCCGAGCAGCATAGCCCCAAGAATGGCCAGGAGCTGAAGGCCAAGCGGCAGGAGAACATCCATGTTCAGGAGGTTGGCTCTGGCCCAACCTGCAGGATCGGCCAGAATTGGGTCAGCCCAGTCAAACAGGCCCGGCCCGGCCACCTCGGCAGCAGCAGGTTCCACAATCGGCGCTGCGACAGGCTCCCCTGGCGTCTCGATTTCCGTGCAATAACGCCGTCCTTCTCTCAGGATGCACTCCTGATAGACGATCTGGTCTTCGGTCTCGTTTTCCAAAGCTGGCTCCGCGGCGGCACAGGCGACTCAAGCCGGCCACCATACTTGCCCAGCCCGAAAAGAAAACGCCGCTCCACTGTTCTGCGAAACGCAAACACGGGCACGAAGTGTTTCACATTTAGGTGACCTAAAGACACACACGCCTGTCCCCCGATGTGTTTTGTCCATTATAGTGATAGAGTGATCACAATGAGCATCTGGTCAAAACTACTGGAAGGCGGTCGGCGCCTGTTTGAATCGGACAGCGATCTGCCGACGCTGAGCCCGGATTCGGCGTGCGAACCAGACCCGAATGATGTCGGCTTCACCGCGGCCATTGTCGGGCTGGGGGCAAAACTGGCCGCCGCCGACGGCTTCGTCTCCAATGATGAGGTCGCCGCCTTTTCCCGCGTTTTTCAGTCTACACCTGAAGATGCCGCTTCGGTACGCCGCGTATTCAATCTCGCGCGTCAGACTGTGCATGGCTACGAGGCCTATGCCCGCAGGATCGGCCGGAAGTACAAGGATCGCCCCTGCCTGCTGGAAAGCGTACTCGATGGTCTCTTCCAGATCGCCATTGCAGATGGCGTGGTGCGCCAGGAGGAGCTGGACTATCTGCAAACCGTGTCAGAGGCCTTTGGCTTTGAGGAGGCCACTTTCCGGCGCATCAAGGCGAGCTATCTGGGCCCGGATGCGCATGATCCGTATCATGTGCTCGGCGTGGATCATGACGCCGATTTCCCGGTCATCCGCCAAGCCTATCGCCGGCTGATGAGCAGTCATCACCCCGACATGGTGGTTCAGAATGGCGCGCCGAAAGAGTTTGAAAGGGCCGCCCAGCGCAAGGCAGCAGCGATCACAACAGCCTATGCCCAGATCAAGGCCGAGCGTGGTTTGCAGATGCCCAACTGATTTGGCCTGCCCAATCACGCGGCGGCCACAAGGAAATCATGAAATGGCCTGGATCTGGCAATTGACGGACTGCGGCTTGCGCCCCATCCTCTACAACAGGAGATAGAGCCATGACCCTGAATGAAACCAAACAGCCCGCTGGAACCCTGCCGGACATGATCCTTCTCAATCTGCGCGCAGGTCTTTCCTTCATGGCCAAGGTTGCAATCGCAACCCTCCTGATCCTCGCCGCTGGAATTCTCGCCGTGGCGACAGCGATTGTCGGCCTGGTGATCGCCGGTATCGCGCTTCTGCTCCGCTTTGTCGGGCGCGGTGGGCCTCGCCGTACGGGGTGGCGCGAGAATGGCACCGTGACGCTTGAGGCTCATCGCACAGCCCATGGCTGGCGCGTCGAATAGTGTGCGCGGCGCGTATTTTTCAGCTTAGGCGTCGCGCCGCACTGCCGGGGTCGAAAGGCCACTCAGTTCCTTGCGGCGCACGAATTCACGCTTGAACCTGTAAAGCTCTGCCGGGCGCCCGCCGGTTGAAGTTTCCATCGCGCCGGTACCCTCCACCAGATCCGCCTTGTCGAGCGCGCGCCGGAAATTCTGTGTGTGGAGCATGCGCCCAAGAAGAGATTCCATCACCTTTTGCAAGCTGGAAAGCGTGAACCGATCCGGCATCAGCTCGAACACAACCGGGCGATATTTCACCTTGCCGCGCAGGCGCCCCATCGCAGTCGCCAGAATGCGGCGGTGGTCAGATGCCATGGACTGGCCAAAGCCTTCCTCGCCCGCCTCCAGCCCGGCATCGCGCGCGCATTCCGGCACCAGGCCGGCTTCATAGAGCAACTCGTAGCGCTCCAATACGCGCTCCTCGACCCAGAGATTGTCTTCGCCCAGGCCAAACGCCACGCGCGCCCGGTCAAGCCGGCCGATATTGCCCGCGGCCCAGGAGGTGAGGCGCGGAGCAATCTCGCTGTCAATCATCTCTGGACGGCCCCGGCGATGATCCTCCCAAGGAAAGAAACTGTACCAGCTGCGCCAGCGGGCATCGAAACTCGTGTCAATCTCGGCCTGATCTGGCGTCAATGCGAGATAGCCCACGCTGATCACCCGGCTGGTATTGGCCGCATCGGCCAGGCGCGCGCCTGGCGTCTCACGCCCCCTGTCGCCAAAAGTGTAGAGCTGTTCCACATAGCCGAGATCAAAGCCGGTTTGCTCACACACCCAGCCGCGCAGGCCGAGTTCGAAAGTGCGATGGCCAAGTGGGTCGAACGGACCGAAAGGCAGCGCCGACTCATCACCATCACGCCGCGTGACCAGGACGCAAGGCTGCTCGGGATCGGCGGCAACGATCACGGCGGACAGGCCGATCACCAGCTGCGCGCTCATGCAGCCCCCCGCTTTGCATCCAGATCTTCAAGAATTTCGGCAAACCGAGCCAGGAAAGCCGCCTGCGCCGCCGAGGGCGACAACGGCGTCATGTCCAGCTCCAACTCCTGTGGTGGGCGGATGAAAAACTGGTCGGCCTCAACACTGGAAAAGCCTGCGAGGCAAGTCGCCTCCAGCCAGGCAGAAATCAGGTCAGCCCGCTTGATCAGCTTCTTCAGCGCCGGCGCCGGTTCACCCGGCAGGCCGAAACGCTGGTGAATCGCCAAGGCAAGGCGCCCCTCCACGCTCTTGTAGTCACTGCCCAGAACGGCCTTGAAGGGCGAGATCATGTCGCCAATCACATATTCCGGGGCATCATGCAGCAGCGAGGCGAGCCGCGCCTCAACCGGCAGGGCCGGTTTCAACTCACCGACAATCTGTTCCACCACCAGGGAGTGTTGGGCTACGGAAAAGGCATTTGGCCCCTGGGTTTGGCCGTTCCATCGCGCCACGCGGGCCAGGCCATGGGCGATATCCTCAATCTCCACATCCATGGGAGAGGGATTGAGCAGGTCCAGCCGCCGGCCGGACAGCATGCGCTGCCAGGCGCGCGGTGCGCTCTTTGCTGCAGGACGGCCACGGGACATGGGCCTTGGTTTAGACCATGGTGGCGCAGATGTGAATCGCGAAAGCCAGCTTCTGGGCATGATCACATGCGCAGGCCCGATTGTGTTAAGGCCTGGGGCAGGTTTGGCAACGAACTGGCCTGTTTTTGCCACCCTGTGCTGAAGGGCGATTAACCCCTTTCGGGCCATTGTCAGGGCTCGAAAAAAGGCAAAAGACCGAGGCATGGTGATGATTGATGCGATGGTGGCCTGGGCCAGCGAGCCCAGCACGGCGGTGATGGTTTTGGGTGTCGGCGTGACGGTTCTGGTGATCCAGGCCGTCCGCCAAGGACGCGAGGCCCTGTGGGGCGACTTTTTCCTCGACGAGTGTGACGAGGAGTAGGAGCAAGTCTTCAACCTGCTTCAAATGCAGCTTCATGGTGAGCAAAGTCGAACCAAGAGGCGGGAGATGAAGATCGGTCTTTGCGGCCCGGTCCCGTCCCTCAACTTCGCTCGGGATGAGACCTCGATTTTACCCGGCTACGGGCTGTGGGGCGCTCAGCGCAAGTGCTCTAAAGCCCCACTACTCCGCCGCAGCGCTTGTCTCGCCTTCGGCCCGTTTATGACCAACCTCTGTGGTCTGCTGCGGGCCGAAGGTGACGATCGTCGCTCCCTCTCCACCGCGCGGCTCGCCATTGGTACTCAGGAAGGTCACCGCTCCATCAGGCCGCACTTCGGCGATGATGTCAGCATTGGGCCGGTCGGCCTTCAGCTCCGCAAGGCCGTATTTCTCTGTCAGCTGCGTCTTGGCGAAGGTCCAGCCGCGATAATGATCACGGATCAGCTGGTCATAGCCGCGTCCGCGCCGGATCAGTGAGCGCCCGCGTGTGCTGACGCCCATGGCGCGCGGGTCTTCCTCATCGCCATCCTGGGAGGAAAGCTGGAAAACCTTGTGGCGGCCAAGCTCTGGCGCGAAATGACCTGAAACCAGCGCATTGTAGGGCTCATTGGCAGACAGGGCGAGCGCAGTTTCAAACCGGGCATGGTCCAGGCGCACCTCTGCATCTTCTGACAGAACTTCGCCGAAAAAGGTCTCCAGCCCGGCTTCGCGCGCCGGGCGCAGGCGGCGCCAGTTTGTATCAGCGACAATGGTTTCCACGCCGCATTCCTTCAGCTTGCGGGCAAGATCCACACTCCATGGCGTCGCGCCAACCATCAGCACACCCGGCTTTGACTTGTGCGCCAGGCCGAGAAAGCGCGCCAATGGCGCAATGGTGAAGCCATGCAGCACCACCGTGGCGAACACCATGGCAAAAGCGAGAGGCGTGATCTGGTCGGCGCCATACAGCTCGAAACTGGAATTGCGCGACAGGTCGATCAAAAGCGAGCCGAACAGGCCGGAGACGGCAACGGCGACGATCCCGCGTGGCGCGATCCAGCCAAGCAGCAAGGCCTCATTGCGTGTCAGCGTGCCATAAGTCGAAATCCAGATCGAAAGTGGGCGCACCACAAACAGCATTGCAATCAGGAACAAAAGTGTGCGCCAGTGCAGCGCCTGCTCAATGATCTGCGGCGTGAGGTTCGCCGTCAGGATGATGAACACACCCGAGACCAGGAGAACGGCAATATCTTCCTTGAATTTGCGCAATTCCGCGAGGCCTGCGAGCTTTGAATTGGCGAGATACATGCCATAGGCCGTCACGGCGACGAGGCCGATTTCCTTCTCCACCATCTCCGCCAGCGCATAGCACAGGATGATCGAGGCAAAAATGATCGGCGCCTTGAGATATTCCGGGGTCCAGCCAGCGCGGAAGGCCCGTACAATGCCCCAGCCAAAGGCAATGCCCATCCCCGTGCCGATCGCGGCGGCCACCAGGATCATCAGCGCGGCAATCACCGTGCTGTCGCCGGCCGCGGCCACGCGCACAACTTCATAGGCAGCAACGGCAAACAGCGCGCCGACAGGGTCGTTGACGATGCCTTCCCATTTCAGCGCAGCGCCAGTGCGCCCGCCCAGTTTTGACTGGCGCAGGAGCGGCATGATCACGGTCGGCCCGGTCACCACCATGACACCGGCAAAGACGATGGAACTGGCCCAGTCCAACCCACCGGCATAATGGGCCGCCAGCGAGCCAAGCAGCCAGGCCAAAGGCCCGCCGACAAACACCATGCGCCGTACCGCGGCGCCTGCATCACGCAAATTCTCGAACTTAAGGACGAGGCCGCCCTCAAACAGGATAACAGCCACAGCGAGCGAAACGATCGGCCTGAGAAGATCTCCGAATTCCTGGGTCGGGTTCAGCAGGGCGCCGGGATGGCCGGTATAGAGGAAACTCTCCGGATTGCCGAGTGTGGCGGCCCAAAGTGGGCCAACCGCAAGCCCAGCCAACGCCATCAAAACGATGGCGGGCGCCTGCAGGCGCCAGGCAAGCCATTGCGCGCCCAGCCCAAGCGCCCCGATCAGGGCGACAGAAAAGATCAGCGTTTCCCGGCCACCAGCCAGAAAAATCGGAAGGTCGAGCACGCTCAAAAGCCCTTGTCCCAGGTCAGTATCCCAAAGGGGATATCAGACCTTGCCCTCATCTGCGCTGTCGGCAAAGTCGAAACCGATCTCGCGCGTTCCAATATCCCCGTCCTTATAATCGTCGATCCGTGCCTGAAACCAGCCTCGGACATGATCATAAAGTTCCTCATACAATGGTTCAGGATCATGATCGGCCAGCGGCAGCTTGAACGTGTATTCGCGCCCGCCTTCCATCAAGACACGAAATGTCTCGCCCGATTTGCTGCATTCCAAGGTCAGGCGCAACCAGTCTGTCCCCTTGGTGACACGTATGGCAAGCCCGAAACGAACCGGTCCGAGTGGGCGAAAGCCGCGCGGTGCGACGGAAAAAGCCTGGTCGCCATAGGGGCGCGGCTCGAATTGCCCGACTGGCGGAACGAGGTGCACACACACCCCATCGGTCGAACCGAGATAGGCGCACAACCCATCGCGTAATTCTTCTGCCAAACGGCGGATTCGATCGTAATTCTCCCTTGCCAGAGCCTGGTAGGTCTCCACTGTCGACAGGAGGTCATGAAATCTTGCCAAGGCCCAGTCTCCTTCGGCTGAACGCGCGCATGAACAGGTCATATGCGCCCGAAAGGGAGCTTAGCAAGAGTAACTGCCTGAATTCAGGGCAGGTTTCGCTGTCCCGCAGAGACACGATACCAGTAAAATTGCAGGCCCAGAAAGGCCAGCACGATCCCTGACGCACCGGCAGAGAGGGTCCGCAGGGTCTCCCCGCTGACCGGCAATATGAGCAGATCCAGGAAGGTGGCGAAGGCCATGGTCAGCATGGCAGCGGCCCCGCGGCGGCTGAGACCCATGGTCAATGTTGCCCAGACAGTCAGGGACCCGAAGGCCGACAGACGCATGATCTCATTTTGCAAGGGAAAGCTCTCAAGGCCAGGGGCCCAAGCGGCGGATCTGACAGCAATCAGAACAGCGATCAGCCCGGTCAAGCCGGTCGCGACCCGTTCTGCAGTGCCATACAGCCAATAGCTACGCTCGATTTCCTCACCCAAGGCTGTACTCACGAGATCACCTCTTGTCTTGGAAGGCACCTGAGGGGCCGTGAATTGGAAGTAGCAGACCTCTGTTGCCAGCAGTTTCACATGGCTCGCTTAGTTTAAACTCACATGAAAACCTGGTGTTAAGGCTCAGGCGGCCCGCGCATGGCGGGTAAACCGCACCGCTTCCACGGCCCGGTCGAGATCTTCCAACCCAGGCTGGCGGGCAGCCGGAATACCCGCGCGGGCGAGCTCCAGGCTAACACTGGGCGAAGCGCCGCCGAAATGCGCCGTCAGAAATGTGCGGATGGTTTCCAGCGCGACTGCGTCCTCTTCCACCACTTGCCCGAACCGGGCAGCAATCGGCCCGACCAGACCATAAGCGAGAAACACGCCGAGAAAGGTGCCGAGCAGCGCACTGGCGATCAACTCGCCCAGCACGGCAGTTGAGGCGTCAATCGCGGTCATGGTCTTGATGATCCCCAGCACAGCGGCCACGATGCCCAGCGCCGGAAGAGCGTCGCCCATGGTCTGTAATGCGGCAACACTGCGCATGCGCTCTGCAAGATGCTGATCGATGGCGCTGTCCATGCGTGCTTCGGCGCGGCGCGGATCGGACATGTCGATCGCCGCCAGGCGGAAGGCATCGCTGGTGAGCGCGATAGCGGCGCCGTCGCCCAACAAGCGTGGCGCGGCGGCGAATAGGGGCGAGCTTTCCGGCGCCTCGACATCTTCCTCAATTGATACCGCTCCGCCCTGGCGCTCGCGCCGGCAAAGCTCATGCAACACACTCAGAAGATCGGCAAAGTCACCCTGTGACCAAGGCGAGCCGCGCACTGCAAGCCAAAAACCCTTGAGAGCCCCCATGGCGACACTGAGTGAGTTGCCCAGCAAGAGCGTACCGATCGCCGCACCACCAATCAGCGCCAGTTCAAACGGTAGCGCCCAAAAAATGGCATCGGCGCCCGTGGCGGCAAGGCCGGCGACAATCAGGATCAGGATCAGGCAAAAGCCCAGGATCTGGGTCATGGTATCTCGACCAAGGGTGACGGAAAGACAGCCGCAAGTCTTACCCGCCCAAGGTTAAGTCCATCTTGCCATGGGTGAGCAGGTCTCAAAATTCGACTGTGGATAGTGCGCAAAAAGTCATCCAGGCTGACCTAGCGCCATGCTTGATCTTTTCGCGCGGCGGGCAAATAGCTATCGAAAATGGACACCAAGCTTCCAAATCCAAACTCCTCAACGCCAAGCCCGGATCGGCGCAGCGCCTTCTTCATGCTGTTCTTCGGTCTGATGGTGATCGGGGCAGGCAACACGATGCTGATCGCTGCCGTCATTCCCCCGCTGACCCGCGAGCTGGAGCTGCCAGATTGGATGGCAGGTGCAATTTTCTCATTCTCTGCCCTGTGCTGGTCGCTATCCTCACCGGTCTGGGGCAAGCAATCCAACCGGATGGGCCGGCGGCGAGTGGTCTCTCTGGGACTTGCAGGCTTTGGGGCCTCGATGTTCCTCTTGCTCTGTTTCGCGCATGCCAGTCTCAGCGGCTGGATCACCGGCATGCTGGCGATCTTCATAAGTCTCGCCCTTTCACGCTCGGTATTCGGGCTTGTGGGTTCGGCCACCAATCCCGCAGCACAAGCCTATGTGGCCGACCGCACAACCCCAGGCGAGCGTCAGTCGGAAATCGCCTTTATCACCTCCGGCTTCAGCACCGGCACCGTGGTCGGCCCGGCCTTTGCCGCCGCGCTGGTCGGCGCCTTCGGCCTGCTGACCCCGCTAATGGTGACCTGCATCATTGCGTTCAGCCTGTCCTTCCTGATTTGGCGATACTTGCCTGAACATCGCCCACCCCTCGCCGATGCAGAGGCTTTCATCGAACCCGATGGCGCGCGCGGCCTCTGGCACAGCCGCAAGGTCCTGCCCTTTTTGATCTATGCCGTCTGCCTGTCTCTGGTGACCGGCATTCTCACCCAGGTCTTCGTCTTCACGGTCATGGACAAGATGGGCGTTGAGGGACGCCAGGCCGCCCAGTTCACCGGGCCGGCCTTTACGGTTGGCGCCATGGCGATCTTGTTGTCACAGCTTGTTCTGATCCCGCGTCTGAAGATGAAGAACCGTCATCTCATGGTGTTCGGTTGCATCCCGCTGATCTGCGGAGCGCTCTTGTTGATTGTCGCGCAGGATTTTGCCTCGCTTGTCTTCGCACAGTTCATGATCGGCCTGGGACAAGGGCTGGCGCGGCCGGGTTTTTCCAGCGGGGCCTCGCTGGCGGTTTCCCCGGCACTGCAGGGCAATGTGGCAGGACTTGTGATTTCGGCCAACGGCATGGGCTTTATCGTGACGCCGCTGTTCGGCCTCTTCCTCTACGAGTTCGTCAGCCCGCAACTGCCCTTCATCATCTGCACCACATTGCTCATCGCCATGGCCCTGTTCGCCCATTTCATACTGGGCGACTATGGAGAAGTGGATGATACTGAAGAGATGAGTGGGTAGTGCGACCAATGCGAGACGCTGCTCTCGCAACCGCAAATCCCCGCGAAAGCGGGGATCCATGGACAAATAAGGCAGCCAGGCGCCCCCGGTTGAAAAGATTGTCCATGGATACCTGCTTTCGCAGGTATCTGCGGAACCGAATGGTTAGCCCTGAGAATGGCAGCTCTTACCCTGCCGCCGCCAACACATAGGACAGCATTTCCGTTGTCGGGAACCCATCGGCTATGAAGCCATTCGCGGCCTGGAAGCGCCGTAGCGCGCCCTTGGTGCCGCGCCCGGCAATGCCGTCCACCGGCCCGGCATCATGGCCGAGATCGTTCAGCGCGGCCTGCAACTGTTTCACCTGCGCGACACTCAGCGGCTGCAGGTCCCTTGGCCAGGGTGTGCTGAGCGCGGGCCGCCCTGTCACGGCATCCGACAACAAGCCCACGGCAAGGGCATAACTGTCGGCGCGGTTATAGGTCTTGAACACATTGAAATTCTTGAAGAGCAGGAATTTCGGCCCGCGATGGCCCGCCGGCACCCAAAGCTCGCCGAACTTGCCGTCGCTGATCGCTGCGCCGCGCGCGGTGTCGACAATCGTCACGCCTTGGCTTTGCCAGCTTTCGACGCGACGCTCGCGGCCATCGGCGAGACTATAGTCGAAATCCTCCGGCAGGGTGACTTCCAGGCCCCAGGGCTGGCCGAATTCATAGCCCGATACAGACAGGTAATTCCCTGCAGATGCCAGGGCATCGCCAGTATTCTTCCAGACATCCTTGCGGCCATCGCCATCGAAATCGGCGGCATGGGCAAGATAGGTGCTGGGCATGAACTGGGTCTGGCCCATGGCGCCGGCCCAGCCGGAGATGAGATCCCCGCGTGCAGCCTCCCCGCGCTCTACAATCTTCATCAAGGCCAGCAATTCGCCCTCTGCAAAGCCGCGCCGGCGACCTTCCACGGCCATGTTCGCCAGTGTGTTGGCTGCATCGAAAGTACCGATATAGGAGCCGAAATTGGTCTCCATGCCCCAGATCGCCGTCAGCGCGCCGCGATCGACGCCATAGCGATTTTCCAGCCCGCTCCACATGTCCGGCGTGCCGGCCAGCAGTTCTGCGCCATTCACGCGCCGTGTCTCGCTGACAGCGGTGCGCAGATATTCCCAGATCGGCTTGGCGAACTCGGCCTGGTCCTCAACCGCCGAAGCCGTTGACACCGTGTTGCCTAGAAAGATGTCGAGCGGGGAAATCCCTTCCAGTATGGCGCGGATCACCGCTGGGTCGCGGCCATCGGCGCTGGCGCGCGCGGCAAAACTGGCCCGCCAGGCATCCATGGCGGCATGGCCGGAACTTTCATAGGGCGCGAGCGGGTCGACATTGCTGGATGGCGTACCGGAATTGCCCGGATTGCCCGTTTCGGGACCAGTTCGAGGCGGGGGCACTTGCGGGCCTGCCGCGCAGGCGGCAACCAGTGCCGTGACGGCACCCACCACCGCCCAACGCGCGGGCTTGCGTATCGAAACCGACATTCCAGTCATCCTTTCCGGCTGAAAGCGCAGGATCCTGGTTGACTCAGGCCCTCGCTTGACGTTATCCGCTCACCTTTCGCGCTTCCGCGACCACACTTTACGACCGAGACAGACCGATGAAAGTTCGTTCTTCCCTGAAGGCCCTGAAGACGCGCCACCGTGATTGTAAGGTCGTGCGCCGTCGTGGCAAAGTCTACGTGATCAACAAAACCGATCCGCGTTTCAAGGCGAAGCAAGGCTAAGCCAATCTCAACACAGGCTGCGGTTAACGAGGCCTGAATGACCACACGCGTCATCCTTTTTGATTTGGGGAATGTCCTGATCGACTGGGATCCGCGCCGGCTCTATACGCGCCGTTTCGGCGATGCGGAAAAGGCCGACTGGTTCTGCACCAATATCTGCACGCTGGACTGGCACAGCCGCCATGATGCGGGCGTGCGCTTTGCCGACAATATCGCCGCGCTGCAGGCCATCCATCCCGAGCATGCCGAGGATATCGCGGCCTGGCGCATTGAGTGGCTGGAGATGTTCCACGGCTATGTGCCGGGCATGGACGTGCTTGTGATGAAGCTGAAAGCCGCCGGCCATCCGCTGTACGGCCTCTCCAATCTTTCCGATGAAATCGCTGAGGAAACCTTCGATGCGTTTCCGGTGATCCGCGAACTGCGCGATGTAGTGGTTTCGGGCGCTGATGGCGTAATCAAGCCCGATCCGCGCATCTATGACATCGCGCTTGAGCGCATGGGCCGGCCTGCACCGGACGAAGTTCTGTTCATCGATGATCGGCTGGAAAACATCCACGCCGCAGAGGCTGCCGGCATGGCCGGGCATCATTTCAGCGATGCCGACACCTTGCGCAAACGGCTGGAAGATGCAGGCCTTCTGCCCTGCCTCTGAATTGCCGCTTGCCTGGCGCGCGCCGCGCCCCATAGTAACATGCATGTTCAAAGCCATTTTCGCCGCCGCATTCCTCTTGCTCGCCGGAGCCGCGCATGGCCCGTCGGAGGAAATGTTTGACCGGCTGGAACAGGCGCCCACGGATGAAGAAGCAGAAAGCGTCGCCATGGATATCTGGGCGTCCTGGCTGGAAAGCGGTTCGCCAACCGTGGATATCCTCATGGAACGCGGGGTTGAGGCCCAGACCTATGGCGATGTGAAACATGCCCGGGAATTGTTTGACCGGGTCATACGCATCCAGCCGGACTATGCCGAGGGCTGGCACCGCCGCGCCGGCCTGTTCCTGGAGCGCGAGCAATATGACGAGGCCCTGCGCGACCTGAACGAGACGCTACGCTGCGAGCCGCGCCATTTCGGCGCCTGGTTCAGCCTGGGCATGATGCTGGAAAGCCTCGGCTCCCAGGACGAGGCGCTGGCGGCCTATCGCGAGGCGCTGGAGATCTATCCGCGGATGACGGCGGCCCAGCAGGGCGTTGCCCGGCTACAGCAGGCCGTCGACGGTACGGCCTTGTGAGACCCTTCATGGGGCTGGTGATCCTGTTCCTGCTTGCCAGTGCGCTTGGCGCCTGCGTCCATAGCGCAATCTACACCTCGCGCGTGGAACAGCGCTTCCCACCGGATGGCAAGACGGTCGAGGTCAATGGCACCGACATGCATGTCATCCGCATGGGCACGCCGGAAGGCGCGCCTGTGTTGTTCATCCATGGCGCGAGCGCCAATGCCAATGAGTTTGACTGGAGCCTCGCCCCCAGACTGGAAGACCGGTTCGACCTGATCCTCGCCGATCGGCCCGGACATGGCTATTCCGAGCGCCCCGACAAGGGCGCTCAGCTCGGCGTACAGGCACGCCAGATGGCCGGTGTTCTGGCACTTGAGGCCGGAGAAGAACCCGCCGTGGTCGTAGGCCATTCCTTTGGCGGCGCCGTGGCGCTGCGTCTGGCGCTCGACCATCCCGAGCGCGTGAAGGCGCTCGTCCTGCTCGCGCCGGTGTCCCATGACTGGGGCGGGGGCGGCGAGGCCTGGTACAATAGCTGGGGTGCCTCGCCTGTCAGCGGCCTGGCCTTCTCCCAGCTTGTCCCGATTGCCGGGCCGGGCCAGGCGCGCGCCGGTGTGGTCTCCACCTTTGCGCCCGATCCCGTGCCGGAGGGCTATCTGGAAAACTCCGCCGTCAATCTACTCTTCCGGCCCGATGTCTTCCGCGCCAATGCCCAGGATGTCACGGCCCTGCGTGAAGAGCTGGCCAGCCAGCAGGACCGCTATGACCAACTCACCATGCCGATCGTGGTGTTCTCCGGCGCAGAAGACACGGTGATCAATCCGACCCTGCATGTCGGCCGGCTAAAACACCAGGCACAAAATCTGGAACTGGTGAAACTGACCGACAGCGGACACATGCCCCACCATGCCCACGGCGAGGCAGTGGCAGAAGCCATTGCCCGTCTGGCCGGCGCGCGCTAATCCCCTGCCTCTTAACCGATGACATGAAGGATGCCCGATGGACGATGTGAGCTCCAGCCACCTGACCGAAGCGACCAAGGAAAAGCTCCGCCAGACCATCGACCGGGTCGAGCGTCTGGAAGAGGAAAAGAAAGAGATCGCCGAGCAGATCAAGGAAGTCTATGCCGAGGCCAAGGCCTTTGGCTTTGACACCAAGGCGCTGCGCCAGGTGATCAAGATCCGCAAGATCGACCGGGCCGAGCGCGAAGAGCAGGAAATGGTCCTCGACACCTATCTCGCCGCGCTGGGCGAGATCTAGCATACGCCAGAGCCCCTTATCCCCAGCGAAGTTGAGGGATGGAGGCGGGCGCTAGATCGAAACATTTCGCCATTTGTCCGCAGTCACCTGCGAAGGCAGGTGTCCATGGACCATTCTCTCAACCGGGAGCGCCTGGCAGCTTCTTTCGTCCATGGATCCCCGCCTGCGCGGGGATTGGCGGATCTTTGTGTTGCTCCAGGAGTCTGAACAGCCCAAGACAGCGCTGAAATCTCCCGCTTCATGGTTCGTCTCCGCTCACCATAAGGCTTCACCCTTCCTATTCCCCCCGCATCCGCCTATCTCTAGGCCATGCCGCGCGATATAGACGAGCGAAAGAAGCGGAAAGCTTTGCGTAAGTTGCGCAAGGCTCAGGCACTTGCCGAGCAGGGCCTGGGCCCACCGCTGTCGGACTGGGAGCGCGAATTCCTGGAAGAAGTTGAAGCGCGCATCCAGACTTATGGCTCGGCCTTCAATGATTCGGAAAAGGGCAGCCGCGACGAACCGCTCTCCGCGCTGCAACAGGTAAAACTGAAGGAAATCGACAAGAAGGCGCGCGGCAAGGGCTTAAAGCGCAGCAGCTTCCAGTCTCGGCGTCCTTCGCCTGAACGCGCGCCAGAATCCGAGATCGAGGATACGCCCCCAGAGGAAGCACCGGCACCAGATCTCACCGATGCTCCAAAACGCGGACCGTTCCGTGTGATCGAAGGCGGTAAATCCGATTGAACTTTCCGTACGCGCTCTAAGTCATGGTGTTCAGGATTGCAGGAGGAGCTGAGATGAAAACCGTTGTGATCACAGGTGCTTCGACGGGCATCGGCCGCGCTGCCGCACGCCATATGGCCGAGCAGGGCTGGCAGGTCTTCGCCGGCGTGCGCAAGGCCGAGGATGCCGAAGCCCTGCAGGGCGACCATGCCAACATTGCTGCGCTGATGCTGGACGTCACCGATCCGGCCTCCATCAGCGAAGCCGTCGCGACGGTGTCTGATGCGCTCGAGGGGCAGAAACTCGCTGGCCTCGTCAACAATGCCGGCATTGCCCAGATGGGTCCGCTGGCCGTTCAGCCCATGGACGAGATCCGCGCACATTTTGACGTGAACCTTTTCGGCGCCATGGCCGCGACCCAGGCTTTCGTTCCCCTTCTCGGCATGGAAACCACGCGCAGCGGCGCGCCCGGGCGGATCGTGAACATCACCTCGGTGGGCGGGGTCATCTCCGCGCCCTTCCTGGGCGCCTATGCCGCCACCAAACATGCCCTGGAAGCACTGACCGATTCCCTTCGCCGCGAGCTGATGGTCTATGGCATCGACGCCATCGCGGTCGGCCCGGGCGCCGTGGCCACGCCGATCTGGGACAAGGCCGACAGCGAAGACGAGTTGCCTTATCAGAACACGGCCTGGGCCGGTCCCATCCAGAAATTCGCCGAGGTGATGCTGGGGGGCGGGCGCAATGGCCTTCCGCCGGAGGAAATCGCCAAAGTGATCGAGACCGCGCTCAGCGATCCCAGCCCCAAGGCGCGCTATGCTCCAGTGCCCAACAAGCTGACCAATTTCTCCATCCCCTCACGCCTGCCCAAACGCTGGCTGGACAAGATCTTCGCCGGCCGCTTCGGGCTGAAAGCGCCCGATTAAGCCGCGCCGCGCGCCAGCGCGCGATAGATCGCCACCGCGAACACGGTGTGCGAGACGCTCATCATGGCGCTGATGGCACTGCCCATTACGAATTGAGCAAGTGTACCGGGCACGAAGACGGCCAGGATGGCGGCCAGGATGGCGGCCAGGATGGCGGCCAGGATGGTGGCAATGAACGCGCCTGCGAAGGTGAAGAATGCCAGGGAGAGGATATAAACAAGATAGCTGATCAGGACGGCGAAGAGATTCTTCCAGACCCGTACAGCGCTGAGCCGTAGGGCTTCGAGCACCATGGGCCGTTCAGCCATGATGATCACGGCCGAAAGCCCCAGCAGGATCATGGCTGCAAGTCCCGGTATGACCAACACGATCAACCCGACAACTGCAGCCAGCCGGACCAGACAGGTGACGATCAACACCGGGATGAAGGCCCGCGAGGCCACATCCAGACAGGCACGGACCGGATCACCCGGTGTGCCCCAGAGCGTGGCGTGGGCAACCGCCGCAGTCACAAAGGCGATCGGCAAAAGCTCAAGATCGAAGAAGATCAACAGATCCGTCGGCGTATATCCCAGAAACACGCCCTGCAGGATGTTGGCGACCAGGAGCAGTCCCCAGCCAATCGCCGAGAGGATCAGCAGGCGCGGCCAATGTCCCAGCAGCAAGGCGAGATACTCACCGGCAATATCGCCCGCATTCGCACTATTGGGGGAGACATCGGAAGGCTCTGTCATCAGCGGAATGGCGGCTCGTCAAAGGCGCGCAGTTTTCGCGAGTGCAGCTTGGTGCCGCCATCGGCCGCGAGTTGTTGAAGTGTCGCGATGCCGATACGGATATGCTCGCCGATGGCACGCTCATAGAAACGATTGGCCGCGCCGGGCAGCTTGATTTCGCCATGCAGAGGCTTGTCGGAGACGCACAACAGCACGCCATACGGCACGCGCAGGCGATAGCCATTGGCCGCAATCGTGGCGCTTTCCATGTCGATGGCGATGGCGCGGGACTTGTTGAACCGGCGCGCGGTTTCGGAAAAGCGTAGCTCCCAGTTGCGGTCGTCGGTGGTCACCACCGTGCCGGTGCGCAGGCGCTTTTTCAACGCTTCGCCCTGCTCGCCCGTGATTTCTGCGGCCGCGTCCTGCAGGGCGACCTGGACCTCGGCGATCGGCGGGACGGGAATGTCCGGCGGCAACACGCTGTCGAGCACGTGATCGTCGCGCAGATAGGCATGGGCAAGAACATAGTCGCCAATCGTCTGGCTGTGGCGCAAACCGCCGCAATGACCCACCATGATCCAGCATTGCGGACGCAGCACGGCGAGATGATCGGTGATCGTCTTCGCATTCGAGGGGCCGACGCCCATATTCACCAGCGTGATGCCGGGGCCATCCTCGCGCATCAGGTGGTAGGTCGGCATCTGAAAACGCCGCCAGGGCGCTGTGGCGATACGCTCCAGCGCATCCTTTGTCTCACGCTCGATCAGCACACCGCCCGGAGACGACAGCGCCGTATAGCCATTATCGCCCACAATCTGTTCCACGGCCCATGCGCAGAAGGCATCGACATAACGGTGATAATTGGTGAACAGAATATAGGGCTGAAAATGCTCTGCCGGAGTACCTGTATAATGCTCCAGGCGTTTGAGAGAGAAATCCGTGCGCTGAGCATCAAACAGGGCCAGCGGACGCGCGGAACCGACATCATAAAGCTCGCCATCGGCAACCTCGTCGCCGATCAGACCCAGATTGGGCGCGGGAAACCAGCGCGCCAGTTCGGCTGGCGAGACCGCATCCAGCCCATCGGCCTCCGCCGCATCCCAGACATAAGCATAGGGAATCTCGCTGTCAGACCGGCGTACTTCGATCTCGATATCATAATCGCGCAACAGAGGTGTCAGCTGCTCGATCAGATATTCGCGGAAAAACTCTGGCCGGGTGATGGTGGACGCATATGTTCCGGCCTCGGACATTTTGCCGAAACTGCGCGAGATCGGCGGCGGTGGCCCTTCCGGATCATATCGGATCACCAGTTCGGGATAACAAAAGGCGCCGCCCGCGCGCAGCTCTGGAGCTGGCGGAATCCCCTCCTGCAGGAAGGTCACCAGCGCCGTCTTCAGGCTGGCGACAGCCTGCGCATAGATCGCCTCAAGCGCGTCGATGATGTCTGTAGGTGTCTGAGTCTTGCGTGACATGGCTCCGTGTGCCGCGCGCGCCTCCCACCGTCAAGATCACTCCTGATCGAGGGTGGCGAGCGTGTCGCGGCGAACGACCAGCAAGTCTGCATCCCCTGCAACAGGGGCCAGCCAATCCGGGGGTGTACCGGCCACAAGCGCGGCGGCCAGCCCATCGGGTGCGCGGCGGGCATAGAGCGCCATCTCGCCCAGTCCGGGGCAGGCATAGACATAATCTGCGCCAAGATCCTTGAGGCGCACACGCGCAACCTCAGGGGGCGCTTCGAAGATTTCGATGGCCCCGGCAATGGCGCCCGGATTGCGATGGTAGGGCGCAGCAAAGACACTGTGTTCGGTGTAGACAAGAATGGCCGCGCCAAGATCGATTGGGGCGAAAACGCGCGCCGGCGGTTGGCTTGTCAGCGCCGCCATGGCCTCTGGCGAACGGCAGGCAGTGCGCGCCTCGGCGCCCTCCACCCTGGCCGCAGTGCGCGGTGAAAGCTGTGTGCCCGCCGTCTGCCAGCTAGTGGGTGCCAGCACCAGCAGAGCGGCCAGGGCACGCACGCGCGCGCTGCCATCGCGGGAGATCAAGGCCGGCCACAGCGCACCGGCCACACAGCCGCAGACAAGCGCGGCAAAGCCATGGGCGAACACCACCGCGCGCACCTGCCAGGCCATGACCAGGATCGAAAGGCCCAGGAGCATCACCAGTCCGGCCAACTGAACCCGTGCCGCCTCCTGACTCATCCGCAACACGGCCAGTCCGCCGATCAGAGCTGCCAGGGCAAAGCCGAACACGCCCAGCGCGAAGCCAGGGCTGGTTTCTGCCAGGCGCAGGATGTTGCGTGCCTCTGTCACCGAGGCCAGCCAGCTTTGCATCACCTCTTCGCCAAGACCTGAATAGGGCAAGCCGAGGCAGCCTGGCGCGATGGCTATTGACGTCAGCGCCACGGCAACGCCCGCGCCCAAACCGGCGGCGAGGCGCGCGCGCCAGTGCGGCAGGCGCCGGGTGGCATAGGCGAGACCCGTGAGGGCGCCTCCGCCCAGGATCAGGCCCGCCGCATGGAAATTGCCATAGGCATCACACACCGCCCGGCCACCGCCAATGCCCGGCGCGTCGCCAAGATAGAACAGCGCGGCAAAGCCAGCAGTCCCCGCGCCAAGGCCCGTCAACAGGTCGCGCGCCGCTTCGGCCCGCACGATCCAGATCAGGCCAGCCACACCGATCAACCCCGCCGCCATGGGCAGGCTCTCAATCGCGACCGAGATCATGGCGGCGATACAAAGGCCAGCGAAAGCCCCGCTGCGCCACCCCGCCTGCGGGCCAACAAGGGCGGCAAAAGCGGCCAGAACCAGGACAAGCTCAAGCCCATG
>JALEGE010000081.1 GCA_022760335.1 Hyphomonadaceae bacterium | reverse complement strand
CTGGAGCACGGCGCGAGACCTGGCCCGTATAGGTGAGCTTTATCTGAACAATGGCCGTTGGGGCGATGAGCAGATCCTGCATCCGGAATGGCTGCAGTTTGTCACCACGCCGGCACCTGCACAGCCAGACGAAGAATATGGCTATGGCGCCGGCTTTTGGCTGTTGCCCGATGATCCGGGTGTGCCGCGCGATGCCTTCGCGGCCATGGGGCATCGCGGCCAGATGCTTGTGATCGTTCCGTCAGAAGACCTCGTGATCGTGCGCCGCGGCTATGACTATAGCGGCAGCGGCTATTTCGACATTGCCGGCTTTACCCGCGATGTGGTCGGCGCGATCAAGCTTGCTGAGGCCGAACGCCTGGCGGCAGAGGAGGCCGCGCGCTTGTCTGAGGCTGGTATTGAACTGACACTGGAAGAGCGCCGCGCCCGGCGCGACCGCCCGATGAACCAGCGCTCGCGGCCGTTTGAATTGCAATAAACTCAGCCGGCACCTGATCCGGCAGGCGTGGCATCAAGCAGGACACGTCTGTCGTCCTGACTGAAGTCCTGCCCCATGGCAGAGCCGGCAATGCGGAACTCGAACCGGGTGAAATAGCTGTTGCCATTCTCGGCCGGGCTGCATTCGGCAAGCATCTCGAAATTCTCAACCTTGGCCATGAAATGTGGCTTGGCCGGCGCGGGAAGATGCAGGCTGTAGCGCGTAACGGTCAGCGTGTCTGGAGCAACCTCCAGCGTGCCGACCAGTTTGCGGAACAGCTTTTGTTCCGTGCCATCGGCATCCTCCTCTGGCACCGGGGTGAAGGAATAGATCACGGCGGTCTCTGATTCCGCTGTGCGCTCTGCATTCTCCGGCACGGCTTCCAGGAATTGATTGCACCATATCTCGCCCTCGGTGTTCTCGTCGCTGTTCTCTACAAATTCGGCGAAATCCTCCGGCCAGTCTTCAACACCTGGCGCTGTGACCACAAAGCGTTGACCTTGAGGCTGGCTGGGATCGACCTTTGCGATGGCTTCGAACCCGTCGCGGAAGAGTTCGGCTGTAAAGGCCATGGCGGGGGCATCGAAGGTCTTGTTGCGCAAGGCTGTGAGTAGGTCATCGGCAGAGGCAGGCAGGGCGAGGCTGGCGGCAAGGCTGAGAAATAGTAGAGCGCGCATGGAGGGGTCCGGGAGTTATGTGAGCAATTGTTTGACTTGGCGCGATGCGCCCTGAACGGCATATGAAAGGCAAGGGGAGACCCGGAATCTTGCGGAGATTTCATTCTTGAGTGCACAGGCCAGCGAAGCCTTCCATTTGCCCGAAGCGTTTCAAACCTGGTTCGCCGGGCGCGGCTGGGCTCCGCGTGCGCATCAGCTGGCGCTGACGCAAACGGCGCTTTCCGGGGACAGCGCGCTGCTGATCGCGCCGACCGGTGGGGGCAAGACACTGGCCGGCTTTCTCGCCAGCCTGGTGGAGCTGAGCACGGCGAAAGCGAATATCCCAAGGCTGCATACGCTCTATATCTCGCCGCTGAAGGCGCTTGCGGTGGATGTGGAGCGCAATCTGACGACGCCAGTGGCGGAGATGGGTCTCGACATCAAGATTGAAAGCCGCACAGGCGACACCTCCAACTCCGCACGCCAGCGTCAGCGCCGAACGCCGCCGGACATCTTGCTCACCACGCCTGAACAACTCGCGCTGTTCATCGCGTCCAACAATGCAGCGGCTTTTTTCGCCGATCTGAAATGCGTGATCATTGACGAAATCCACGCCATTGCGGCGCAAAAGCGCGGGGATTTGCTCTGCCTTGGCCTTGCCACCCTGGCCGAATGGGCGCCGGCCTGCCGTTTTATAGGCCTGTCGGCCACGGTGCGCAGCCCGGAAGCGCTGGCCGACTGGCTGGATGTGCGGGCCGGAGCTGACACGCCGGAAATCCTCCACGCCGCGGGCGGTGCTGAAGCCAATATAGACATCCTCGTCTCGCGCGAGCGCATCCCCTGGTCGGGCCATTCCGGGCGGTTCGCGGTGCCGGAAGTGTATGAGCGCATCAAGGCGGCGAAAACCGCGCTGGTCTTCGTCAATACGCGCAGCCAGGCTGAGCTTTTGTTCCAGGAACTGTGGCGCATCAATGAGGACAATCTGCCGATCGCGCTGCACCATGGCTCGCTCGACAAGGAGCAGCGCCGCAAGGTCGAGGCGGCCATGTCTGCCGGGGCGCTGAAGGGCGTGGTGTGTACCTCCACGCTCGATCTCGGCATTGATTGGGGCGAGGTGGATCTTGTCATCCAGATGGGCGCGCCGAAGGGGGCCGCGCGCCTGATCCAGCGCATCGGCCGGGCCAATCACCGGATGGATGAAGTCAGCCAGGCGCTGCTCGTGCCGACCAACCGGTTCGAAGTGCTCGAATGCCGCGCCGCCGAGGCCGCCGTGGAGGCAGGCGAACTGGACGGTGAGACGCGCGAGACCGGCGCGCTGGATGCGCTCGCCCAGCATGTCATGGGCCGGGCCTGCGGCGAAGGCTTTCGTCTCGATGCGCTGTATGAGGAAGTGCGCCGGGCCGCGCCTTACCGTCATCTCGATTGGGAGACCTGGGAACGGCTGGTCGATTTCGTCGCCACCGGCGGCTATGCGCTGAAGACCTATGACCGGTTCAGGCGGATTGTCCGCCTGCCCGATGGCGTCTGGCATGCGCGTACCGATCGCGATGCCCAGCAGCACCGGATGAATGTCGGCACGATTGTCGAGGCGCCGATGCTGAAGGTCTACAAGGCGCAATTCCTCGGCAAGAAGGGGAGCGACAAGCGCGCCGTGCGACCGGGGCGGAAACTCGGCGAGATCGAGGAATACTTCATCTCCACGCTCAGCCCCGGCGATACTTTCCTGTTCGCTGGTGAGGTGCTCTCTTTCCTCGGCATTTCAGAAGATGGCGTGCTGGTGACCTCTTCCACCAGCACCAAGCCGGCCATCCCCTCTTATGATGGCGGCAAGTTCCCGCTGACCACTTTTCTCGCCGGCCGTGTGCGTGAGATGATCCATGATCCGGCCCAGTGGAGCGGACTGCCCGAGCCGGTGCAGGACTGGTT
>JALEGE010000080.1 GCA_022760335.1 Hyphomonadaceae bacterium | reverse complement strand
GGTGTTGCGGGGATATCGATCTCCCGGATCTCGGCCTCGATTTTAGCTGCCTCGATCAGCTCCGCGGTCAGCCGCGCTTCGACCTCCGCCTTGGGAAACATCCCGATAGCGAGCTTGAGCGCATTCGGGACGGTATCGGTGGTTTCGGCCATCGGAATCCTCCGCGTGTTAAATTCCAACGTAGATATACAGTAATGTCGGAAAAGCAGACATGCAAGGGGTGTTAATGTAAATTTTGAAATTGAGCATCAGGGAGCCGATATCGCGCCCACAGCCCAGTGAGCAGCCGTTCCGATTTCGAATAATTTGGATAATTACCGCAATTTGTAATCAGGATGCGGGCCGCAGCCTTCGCGGCCCTTGCGCCTTTGGGCGTCGATCCACTCCAGCACTTCGGCGAGGGGCCAGACGACGCAACGGGGGGTAAGATAGAAGCGCTGTGGGAATTCGCCCTTCTGTTCGAGTTCGTAGATCGTCGTATCGGAGAGCGGCACGAGCTTGCGTAGCTCCGGCCGTCTGACGGTCCGGCGCCTGAAAATGTCAGCGGGTGTGATCCGTTCAGGATCGGTCGATGTGACGGGGGCGGGGGCCTTTGGCGGCGGGTTCAGGTCCCGCGCGAAATCCTTAAGGCCCGTGCGCCCGCCCTCCTTTACGCGATGCAACATGACGCACTCCGATTATCCCGTCTTCGCCCGGTTCCAGACCATGACGCCGGTGCCGTCCTTCTCGTTCTCGAAGAAGGCGGCGCGCATGGGGCTGGCAAAGCTCGGATCGTCAAGTTTGACGGCGAGGTAGGGCGTCTCGCCGTCCTTGCTTTCCTGGCGCCAGGCGGCGCCGAGTTCGGCCCCGCCGGCATAGAGGCGGAAGTCCGGTGCGCCGTCGCTGGCTTTGTCCGTGGTGGGGACAAGCTGGGCTTTGACATTGATGGTCATGGTGCGGATGGTGCCGGTATAGCTGCCATCCTTGAGGGTGAAAGTGCCGATCTGTGCCATGGGTTTAGTCTCCGTTGCTGGCGTTGGAATGAAGGGCGCGGCGCGCCCGCTTGAACCCGGCGTCTGAGGCCAGGAAGCTTTCAATCATGGCCGGGATCAGCGTTTCGGGCTTTTCTTCGTGGCCATAGGTCTGACGGTAGATTTCGGCATAGTCGCTGAGCGCGCTGGCGAGGTCCGGATCAACCGAGAGGTTTAGGCGCACCGGCGTGCGGTCAGGTAGTTTGTCGAGACGAAGGGTCATCGCGGGGCTCCTTGTGGATGGGGTCTGAGAATGAGATCGCGGGTGACGATCACGCGCACGGGCCAGCCGGGCCGCACGCGGATGGTCGGCTGGATGCCAAGATTGCGCTCGACGACGCGCTGACCGGCCTGGTTGACGGTATCGGTGGTGCCGCGGCGGATGGCGCGTTCCAAGTCGCCGTCGCCGTCCGCGCCAAGTTCGGCCCCGACGCCGAGGATGGTCGCCAATCCGGCTGCCACGAACACGCGGTCCCAGTGATGGTCGGTACGGTCCGACAGGCCTGCAAAGCCCTGCGCATCGGCGCCCGGCGCGGAGATGATGATGGAGGACCCGTCCGGGAAGATGATCCGGTCCCAGGTCACGAGCGCCCGGTCCTGCCCGAATGAAACTTCGGACTGGTAGCGCCCGATCAGGCGTGAGCCTTGGGGTATCAGGAGATATTGCCCTGTCACCGTGTCATAGACCGGCTGGGTGACTTGGGCGACGATGGTTCCCGGCAGGTCGGAGTTAATGCCGGTGACCAGCGAGGCCGGGATGAGCGTGCCCGCCATGACCTGATAAGGTGAGGCCGGGTCCTCGACGCCATGCGGATTGTAGATGTCGGCACTCACGCCTTCGTTCGCAAAGGCGAGCTTGCGCGATTGCAGGTTGGTATCGGCGGGCTGACCGAACGCCGAAGGCGCCCCCTGTGGCAGGGCAGCAAGCGCCAGCAACTCCGAGCCGAGATCAAGCGCGGGGTCGCGATAAGCGGGGCGGGTGTCTGCCACTGTTTGCCCGCCGGTTTCTGATTGCAGCCGGAAGAAGACCGGAGCACGCGCCGCTTCATCAGCCAGCGCGGCCTCGCGCATGCGTCTTGCGCGTTCGGCCTCGTCGGCCGGGTTCGGGCGGAAATCGTCCTCGAAGCGCGTCACGTATTCCGGCTTAATGCCCAGCTCGCGTTCGGCGCGCAGCATGGTGGCGCCGAGATCGCCGGAGAGTGGCGGGCCAAGGCGCGCAATGCGGTCCTCGACCGGCGCAATGTCGCTATAGCTTGCCGGGAGGGTGGAGAGGCCTTCGGGTTTGCGCGTGTTCGTGGTGTTGTAGAGCTCACGCCTTGCATCCGGATCGACCGCGGTCGGCGGCTTCAGGGCAATACTCATGGCGGCGAACAGGGCGAGCACGCCGAGGCCTGCGCCGACCATCAGGACCTTGCGATTGATCCGCG
This sequence comes from Hyphomonadaceae bacterium, assembly GCA_022760335.1. Taxonomy (GTDB): domain Bacteria; phylum Pseudomonadota; class Alphaproteobacteria; order Caulobacterales; family Hyphomonadaceae; genus UBA5336. The sequence continues at coordinate 241 of JALEGE010000080.1, read as the reverse complement.
TGACCGGCTTCGGGCTGGAACGGATCTTCAGCCTTTCGGCATGCTCGTCAAAGGGAATGGGCTCGGACATGGCATCAGTTCCCGAACAGGCCAGCCAGAGGCGAGCGGCGCTCATTGCGGGAGATGCGGACAACCGTCTGATTGCGCTCGCCAAGGCGCAGCTCCGCCGCGCGGAACAGGCGGTCGACGACATAATAGTTTCCGCGCACGCGATAGTTGACGAGTTCGGCGTCCCCGTCTG